>JAJWOJ010000207.1 GCA_021635425.1 Clostridiales bacterium
CTTCACGGGCTTGTCGGGCAGCGGAAAATCGACTCTCGCTTTCGACACCATTTTCGCGGAAGGACAGAGAAAGTATATGGAAAGCCTTTCGAGTTATGCGAGAATGTTTTTGGGGCAGATGGAAAAGCCCGACGTCGAGAGTATAGAGGGGTTGTCTCCGTCTATATCCATCGATCAGAAAACGACTTCCAATAACCCTCGTTCTACAGTCGGAACGGTTACCGAAATTTACGATTATCTAAGACTTTTATATGCGAGAACGGGCGTTCCGCATTGTCCGAAATGCGGCAGGGTTATCGAAAAAACCACGGTCGATACCATTGCCGAAAAAGTTATGGCGATGGGCGAAGGAACGAAAATACTCGTTAACGCGCCCGTGGTCCGCGGCAGAAAGGGCGAATATACCAAACAGCTCGAAAGCTATCGGAAAAGCGGTTACGCGAGAGTGGAAATCGACGGCTCGGTGTTTGATCTGTCCGAAGAGATAAAGCTCGATAAAAACATAAAGCATAATATCTCGGTGGTTATAGACAGGCTTATCGTAAAGGACGGTATAAGAAAGCGTCTTACGGACAGCCTTGAAACGGCGTTAAAACTTGCGGAAGGGCTTGTTTCGATAGAAAGCGACGGAAAATCGGAGCTTTATTCCACAAATTATTCCTGCCCCGATTGCGGGATATCGATAGAAGAAATAGAGCCGAGGCTTTTTTCGTTCAACAATCCGTTCGGTGCCTGCCCCGAATGTAAGGGACTCGGATATACGACGAGAATAGACGAAAAACTCGTCATCGGCGACCCGAACAGATCTCTTCGCGAGGGCGCGCTCACCGTCACGGGGTGGAATCTCGATACGGGCAGAATGACCGAAATGTATTTCCGTTCGCTTGCGAAACATTACGGATTTTCCCTCGATACGCCCGTTAAAGACCTGCCGCCCGATATAATGCATATTCTCTTATACGGCACGGACGGCGAAAAGATACGCATGAGCTACGCGACGAAAACTTTCTCGGGAAGCTACGAATCGTCTTACGAGGGCGTTATAAACAATCTCGAAAGAAGATACAGGGAGACGACGAGCGATTATACCAAGAGCGAAATCGAAAAGTACATGGTCAGCTCGCCCTGTCCCGTATGTCACGGATTAAGGCTTAAAAAGGAAGCCCTTGCCGTTACCGTAGGAAGTTTGAACATTGCTCGGCTTTGCGATTTATCGGTTGTTAAAATCAGTGATTTTATAGACGGGTTGGTTTTATCCGAAACGGAACAAATCATCGCAAAACCGATAATCAAAGAAATCAAAGCACGTCTTAAATTTTTATCCGACGTAGGTCTCGGTTATCTCACTCTTTCGAGAAGCGCGGGGACTCTTTCGGGCGGAGAAGCACAGAGAATAAGGCTTGCAACGCAGATAGGGAGCGGACTTACGGGCGTGTTGTATATACTCGACGAACCGAGTATCGGTCTGCACCAGAGAGATAACGAAAAACTCATCAACACGCTGTTAAAGCTCAGAGACCTCGGAAACACTCTTATCGTCGTCGAACACGACGAAGATACGATGAGAGCCGCCGATTATATCGTCGATATAGGTCCGAAAGCGGGCGTACACGGCGGAGAAGTCGTTGCGGCGGGAAGCGTGGAGGATATCTGCAACGAGCCGAGGTCGATAACGGGCGATTATCTTTCGGGAAGAAGGAAGATAGAAATTCCGCTTTTGAGAAAAGAACCGGACGGCAGATGGCTCGAGGTTTTCGGCGCAAAACAGAACAACCTCAAAAATATAAACGTAAAATTCCCCGTCGGGCTGTTCACGGCGGTCACGGGCGTTTCGGGAAGCGGAAAAAGCTCGCTTATAAACGAGGTTTTGCTTCCGATAATGTCGAACACGCTTAACGGTTCGAAAATTCGCTACGGACAATGCGATAAAATCGACGGGATAGAATATTTCGATAAAGTTATCGCAATCGATCAGTCTCCCATCGGAAGAACGCCGAGATCCAACGCCGCAACGTATACGGGCGCATTTACTTACATAAGAGAAATTTTCGCGGCATCGAACGACGCGAAAGAACGCGGTTACAAAGCGGGCAGATTTTCTTTCAACGTCGCGGGCGGCAGATGCGAAAACTGTCAGGGCGACGGTATTATAAAAATAGAAATGCACTTTCTGCCGGACGTATTCGTGCCTTGCGAGCAGTGTAAAGGCAAGAGATATAATCACGAAACGCTCGAGGTGAAGTTCAAAGGCAAAAATATCGCGGACGTTCTCGACATGACCGTTGACGAAGCCGTCGAATATTTTGAAAACATTCCGAGAATTTATTCCAAGATAAAAACTTTGCAGGACGTCGGTTTAGGCTATATAAAACTCGGTCAGCCCGCAACGACGCTTTCGGGCGGCGAAGCGCAAAGGGTGAAGCTTGCAACCGAACTTTCAAAGCGATCCACGGGTAAAACTCTTTATATTCTCGACGAACCTACGACGGGGCTTCACAGTTACGACGTCGATAAACTCATAAGCATTCTGAACCGACTTCGCGATTCGGGAAATACGGTTATTGTAATCGAGCATAACCTCGACGTAATAAAAGTTGCCGATTACATCGTCGATTTAGGACCCGAAGGCGGAGACGAAGGCGGAACGATCGTGGCGGAAGGCAGCCCCGAAGAGGTTGCGAAAAACGAAAAAAGTTATACGGGGCAGTTTCTTAAGAAATTGCTCGGAGGAAAGAACAAATGATAAGAGACGAATACAATAAGAAAAAACAAACGGTAAAATTCAACGCGAAAGAAGAGAGAAAGAAAAAGGAAATGGGCGAAAGAAATTATTACGCTTCGCAAATTCCCAAGATAAACGACATGTGCAAAGCATTATCGACGTCCTTTCTCATTACGCTGATTTTTTTAGGGCTTGCCTATGCGGTGATACTTTTATCGTTTATAGTTTTAAGGAACACCGAAACGCCTTACAGCACCGTTAAATTTATCGTTTACACGTCGATTTTCGCCGCGCTCGTCATTCTTTTTATCCTTTGGAATGCGGCGATTAAGCCCGCGCAATTAAAAAGGGCGGAGAGATATAAGCGCGAGATCGACAGAATAAACGCGGAAAATCTTAAAAAGATGAGCTATCGTTATAAGGCTCCCGCGGCGCGGACAGACGCCGAAAATATGCAAAAAGCCGAAAATCCGAACGAAAAAACGGAAAATAACGAAAATAAAGAGTAAAACGGCTTTAATTTTATTGACTGAAAATATCAAAAGTGTTAAAATAATACAATGAGTGAGGCATATTATGAATTTTAAAGATTATGAAATCGCTCTTATAACGGACGAAAAACAAAGGATGTATTTCCTCGGTTTTCACAGCACCGCGGGTTACGTTATCTTAACGAAGGAAAAAACATATTTCGTTGTCGATAACAGATATTTAAAAGCCGCGGAAAAAGCTTTGAAACCTAAGGGAATCGAAGTGGCTCTCGGGTCGGACTATTCTTTCCTTAAAAACCTTGCGGCAGAAAAAGGTTATAAAAAGGTTGCGATCGATTTCGGAGTCGTTTCGCTTGCCGAGTTTGAAAATCTTAAAAAGCTCGGATTCGAGTATGTAGACGCTTCCGCGGAAATTCGCGACGTTATGTCCGTTAAGACGGACGAAGAGATAAAGTACATACAAAAAGCGTGCAACATTGCCGAAAAAGCCTGGCGCGATACCCTTTTGTTTATAAAGGAAGGCGTAACAGAAAGACAGGTTGCCAACGTTCTCGAATTCAACTTCAAAAAATACGGCGCATCCGGCACGTCATTCGATACGATAGTCGCGTTCGGAAAAAACGCCGCCGTTCCGCATCATGCAACGGGCGATACGAAGCTTAAAAACAACGAGTGTGTTCTGATGGATTTCGGTTGCGTTTATAAAGGATATTGTTCCGATATGACGAGAACCATGTTCTACGGAACGCCCGACGAAAAATTCCGCATGGCATATCTTGCCGTTCTTTCCGCTCACATGAAGGCTGCGGAAGGGATAAAAGAAGGCATGACGGGTAAAGAAGCGGACAAAATCGCGAGAGACGTTCTCGAAACGCTCGGATACGGCAAATATTTTACACATTCGTTAGGTCACGGCATAGGCGTTAATATTCACGAGTATCCCTATCTTTCGCCGAAAGGTGAAGCCGTGCTTAAAAACAATATGGTTTTTTCCAACGAGCCGGGAGTTTATCTCAACGGTAAGTTCGGTATAAGAATAGAGGATAGCTGTCACCTCGAAAACGGAAAATATAAAACGTTTATGAAAGACGACAAGTCGCTTATTATTCTCGGAGGCGACGGAACTATAAAAAGAGAAAAACTTTACAGATAAGAAAAGAATCAAGGAGATTATTTTATGGTACTTGCAGGCGATTTAAGAAAAGGCGTCACGATCGAATACGAGGGA
>JAJWOJ010000208.1 GCA_021635425.1 Clostridiales bacterium
CATTCAGATTATGCCAAAAGGTCGCAGGATTCCCCACGACCTTTTACCGTTCAAGTTTTACTACCATATTGTCAATACTTTTACAATTTAAAAAGCCGCGGATAGTTGAATGCAAACGCGGCGGTTGATTATATTCAGCTGTTTTTCAATTAAAAATGTCGTCGAAAAGACGCATTTTCGATTTTTTGAGGATTTTTGATATTATTCGCGACGTTGTTTTCGGCATAAGGCGGAAAAAGAAGTTCATGGCTTTTGCGTCTTTGCCGATAATCATTTTCCGCTTCTTTTTTAAAATTCCTCGAAAAATTTTGGCGGACATCTTCTCTGCAGACATGCTTGCGAGATATAAAAGCTTGTTTTCGTTAAAATCGGTGTTTTGCATACGGAATATATCCGTCCGCGCAAACCCCGGCATAACAAGCCCGACGTATACTTTGCCGCGAAGTTCCTCTGCTAAAACTTCGGTGTAACTTTTCAATGCCGATTTCGAAGCCGAATACCCCGCCGTGCCGACGATCGTTGCTAAAGCCGACGCACTCGAAACGTTTACGATTGCCGGATTATCCGACCTTTCAATAAGCGGAAAGAGATTGTTTATTGCGTAAACCGCGGATAAAAAGTTGGTTTTTATAACCGATTCCGTCTCTTCCGACATGCAAGCAACCGTCTTTTTGAATGGTGGAAATATCCCCGCGCAATTTATAACGCCGTCGATTTTGCCGTATTTTTCTTCGAGCCTTTTAGCCAAAGCTTCCCACTCGCGCTCTTCCGTCACGTCGAAAATTTCAACGTTTAAATTAGCAGATTTTTCACCGAGCGAGAGCTTAAAATCGTCGAATTTCTTCTCGCTTCTGCCTATCCCCGTAACCGTACAGCCGCAATCGATAAGTTTTTCGGTAAGCAATCTGCCGATACCCGAGCTTGCGCCCGATACGACGAAATTTCTGCCGTTTATCCACTTTTTACTTTTCATCTTTACCCTTCCCGCAATCGACGGCAATTTGCAAACAAAGAATAATCGCCAAAGGAATAAGCACAAAACCTATCGAATAATAACCGAACTTAAGCGCGGCAACCGCGCCGAGAGCTACTCCGCCCGCAAAAATTACGTCGAAAAGCAGAAAATAAACCCCTTCGACAGCCTTTTTGCCGTTTTTCTCTACCGCGCCGAGCAGTAAATTTTCTATACCCGCGCGCAAATTGTTAGTACACATTACGGACGTGAAACCGCTCGAACCCACCGCATGGAAAAACTCGAACTGAAGCGCGCATGAGAACGAAACGGCAAGGTTGAGCGCAAGCTTATTCTTCTCCCCGTTTTTTGCAAAAATCAGGCACAAGGATATTGCCGACATCTCTGCAATTACGCTTATTATATTTCCGAAACGAACTTTACCGAGCAGAACGGCTGCGATTACGCCAATAACATAAAAAGCAATCGAAAGCAAGAGACTCGAAAAGTCCTTGCCTTCGACAGCGAAAATTACCGATTTTATGATATTGCCCGTCTGCATGTTGGCAAAAACCCCGTCAAGCGTTATGTAAGCGTATGCGCTTGCAAATCCGCCGACGAAAGTGAAAAGCCACGCGGAGATAAGGGGCAGAATCGGTTTATTTAACAGTGTTTTTTCAAAGCTCGACGTAGCTGTCACGTTCTGCGCCCACCGAGACGTATTTTATCTTGCAACCGACCGCTTTTTCGAGATATTCAATATACTTTACAGCGTTTTCGGGCAAATCTTCCTTTTTGCGGCAAGCGGAAATATCACAGTTGAAGCCGTCGAGATATTCGTAAATCGGCTTAGCTCTGTCAAGCTCTTCGCCGAACGGGAATTTTTCAACGCGTTTTCCGTCGATTTCGTAAGCGACGCAAACGGGAATTTTCTTCATATACGAAAGCACGTCGATTTTTGTAAGCGCGATGCAGGTTGCGCCTTGCATTTTAACGCCGTAACGCGAAGCGACGACGTCGAATCCGCCAACTCTTCTCGGTCTACCCGTAGCCGCGCCGTATTCTCCGCCGGCTTCTCTGAGCTTTTCGGCTTCTTCGCCGAACATTTCGCAAGTGAACGGACCTTCGCCGACGCACGTCGAATAAGCCTTCATAACGCCGATCGTATCGTCGAGCTTATATTCGGGAATACCCGCGCCGATAGGCGCGTAAGCCGAAATTGTGGACGACGAGGAAGTGTAAGGGAAAATACCGAAATCGATATCGCGGAGCGCGCCGAGCTGAGCCTCGAACATAAGGTTTTTACCTTCTTTAACAGCCCCGTCGAGATAATCGCCCACGTCGCAGATATAATCTAAAAACGGCGTGCCGAATTTTTCAAGCCAATCGTACATATCTTCCGCTTTGACGGGCGGAACTCCGTATGCCGTTACGAGAAGGTTTTTCCACTCGACGATATCGGCGATTTTGCCTTTGAGACTCGCAAGATGCTTAAGATCGCCCATACGGAAGGTCTTTTTCATGTATTTATCCGAGTATACGGGCGCGATTCCGCGGCGGGTAGACCCGAATTTTCTGTCTTTAAGCCTGTCCTCTTCAAGCCCGTCCAAAAGTTTGTCGTAAGGCATGCAGATTGTTGCTTTATCGCTTATTTTGAGATGCTTCGGAGTGATTTCCACGCCCGCTTTACGAAGTTTTTCGATCTCGCCGCAAAGATGCTCGATGTCGATGACCATTCCGGGTCCCATAACGTTAACGGTTTCGTCCCTTAAAATTCCCGAGGGAAGAAGGTTAAGCGCAAACTTGCCCTTTTCGTTTACCACCGTATGCCCCGCGTTGTTTCCGCCCTGATAACGGATGATCACGTTGTACTTTTCCGACAGAAGGTCGACCATTCTGCCTTTGCCTTCGTCGCCCCAATTGATACCGACAATTGCTGTAAGCATTTTTTCTCCTTTATTTTTACCGCGCCTTGTCCGGCGCAAAAATTTTATCTTTTTTGTTTGTCAAAAATTTTATGCAGAACTTTTTTATATTAAACTCTGCTCTTAAACTCCGACTTCCGCCTTAAGACCGAGAAGCGCGGAATTTTTATCCAAAATATCCTTTTTTATCTCGCCGAGAAAGATTTCCGTCTGCCGTTTTGCAAGCCCGCAGAAGCCGTGCGCGTTCATCGTTTTTTCGATTTCTTCCTTCGTGAGATGAAGTTCATCATCGCTGAGAAGTCGGTCTATAAGGTCGTTATCGGCACCGTTTTCTTTTACATTCCTGCCCGCGGCTATTGAATGAACGCGAATTTTTTCGTGCGCCCACTGCCTGTCGAAACCCTTTTCTTCAACCAGAAACATGAGTATGTTTTCGGTCGCCATGAACGGCAATTCGTTTCTGAGATTTTTCTCGATAACCTTAGGATATACGTTCAAACCCGAGATTACGTTGATGTATAAATTAAGAATTCCGCTTGTCGCCAAAAAGGCTTCGGGAACGGAAATACGCTTGTTTGCAGAATCGTCAAGCGTGCGCTCGAGCCACTGCTGAGCTTCGGTTATCGCGGGGTTAAGGCTGTCCACTATAACGTATCTCGCAAGCGAAGCTATTCTTTCGCTCCGCATCGGATTTTTCTTGTACGCCATGGCAGACGACCCGATCTGATTGGTCTCAAACGGTTCGTCAACCTCTTTCATGTGACACATAAGCCTTATATCCGACGAAAATTTAGCCGCCGACTGCGCGATATCCGACAAAACGTTTAAAACGAAACTGTCGATTTTTCTCGAGTACGTCTGACCCGACACGGGAATTATTTTATCAAACCCGAACTTCGCCGCGATGAGTTTTTCAAGCTCGAAAACCTTCTCTTCATCGTTAAAAAGCTGCAAAAAGCTTGCGCCAGTACCCGTCGTACCCTTACAACCGAAAAATTTCAGGTTTGAAAGCTCGAAATCGACCCGTTTAAGGTCTTCCGCAAGATCGTTGAGCCAAAGGGTGGCGCGTTTGCCGAGCGTGGTGGGCTGAGCCGCCTGAAAATGAGTGTAAGCAAGGACGGGAAGGTCTTTATACTTATCCGAAAAATCGTAAACGGCTTTTATCGCGTTGACGAGCAAAACTTTTATCGCTTCAAGCCCCTCTTTTATGAGCAGAATATCGGTGTTATCGGTTACGTAACACGAGGTCGCGCCGAGGTGAATTATCGGGCGGGCGTTCGGGCAGACGTCTCCGAAAGCGTAAATATGCGCCATTACGTCGTGCCGAAGCTTCTTTTCATACTCGTTTTCTTTATCGTAATCGATATCGTAAATATGCTCTTTCATCTCGGCGATCTGCTCGTCCGAAATATTAAGCCCGAGCTGTTTTTCGCTCTCCGCAAGGGCAACCCAAAGTTTGCGCCACGTGGAATATCTGTTGTCAGCGGAGAAAATTTTCTGCATTTTTACGTCCGCATATCTTTCGCAAAGCGGACTTACGTATTTATCTTTCATCTTGT
>JAJWOJ010000209.1 GCA_021635425.1 Clostridiales bacterium
CCCTTAGATCCACCCGATGTCTTGCCCGTTATTGTCATTGTCAATATCGGTGCCGCTTGTAGTTATGATGTCGGCTCTGAAATAAATCGGTTCGACATCCGGTTTGTTATAAATTTTCATATATTCCCTCCTGTTTTTTAAAATCCAACGGTGAAATCACCTGTTAGTTCCCATTTTGCCGTAAGCACTATGTTTTCCGTTACGACGTCGTTTTCGAAATCCCATTTTTTATTCTGATAATACCAACCTTTGAAAGCATACTGCTTTTCCAAAGTCGCTTTTACGGGTGACTTCGGTTCGGGTATTTTTTCACCCGATTTAACGGTTACGGCATTAACCGCCGATCCGCCGTCCGAATCGAATTTTACCGTAAAAAGGTCGTCATTCCTTTGGGATTCCGAAATTCTCTCTTCGCTCGCATTTGCCGAATCGTCATTATCGCTAACGTTATCGCTTTCACTTGACGAAAGAGACTCACCGTGAAAGCTTTCGCTCGTCACGGGCGATTCGATAGACGTATTCAAAGACGAAGAGGTGTTATCGGCTTCGCCGTCGTCGAAACAACCGCTCAACGAAACGGCGAAAAAAACCGATATAACCAAAACTATTAAAAATTGAGTTTTTTTTGAAATCATTTTTACTTACGCCCAAAGCGTAGGAGCGCCGTTTACATAGTGCCATGCGCCCGAAGCTTCCGTTTCGCTGAAATAGTAAACGCTATCCGACAAAAGATTATTGTTGTTACCGGCATCGGATCTATCTATTGTCAAGGTGAATGCCTCTGCGTTTGCGGCAGTGGTATAAATTTTAACCGTTCCCATAGCGTCACCGTGGAACATTCTCGCGCCGACAGTAAACCTCTTACCGACTACTATTGCAGTAAGCTTTGTACAACCTTCAAAGTTTCTCCATGTGAAATCGTTGAAATCGTAAACGCTTCCACGGTTAGATTCGCCAAGCGTAGTCTTTTTCAATTCCTCAACCCCTTCCATAGAAACATATTCGAGGTTAGGACAATTGAGGAATACGCAACCGTCAAGCGTGGTTATGTTTTTACCGAGTATTACTTTTTTGATGACAGCGTTATTCATGAAAGCGCCGAACTTTACAAACGTTACGGCCGCCTCGCCGTGTTCGCCGTCGTCGAATTTATCGAGTACGATAACTTCCGTTAAAGAGCTTTCGCAACCCGCGACATAATACGATTTGCTTATTCCGTCATATCCGTATATCACGCCCGCCGCATTATATGTGCCGCAGATCGTGCATTTCCCGTCTACGAAATCGTGTTCGCCCGAGCCGCGGAGGAGATTGCCGTTTTCGTCGAAATCCCATCCGTCGCATCTGCTGTTATCGCCCTTGTAGAATACTCTGTCGGACAAAAGATTATTATTGCCGGAATCGGTAGTTCTGTCTATCGTGAGCGTGAAAGCAGATTTATTTGCCGCGGTCGTATAGATTTTCACCACGTTTGAAACGCTGTCGTCATGGAACATTCTCGCTTCGACTTTGAACGTGCTGCCTACGATTATAGTCGAAAGTTTAACGCAGCCTTCGAAGTTTCTCCAGGTGAAATCGTTATCGGGATAAGTTTCGTTGCTACGTTTACCCGCGTTTTTCAAATCTCCCAAGGTGGTCTTTTTCAATTCCGCAACGCCTCTCATATCGACGTATTCGAGGTTTGAACAGAAGAGGAATGCACAACCGTCCAATTCGGTAACGGTTTCGGGCAAGATTACCTTCTTTATCTTGTTGTTATTCTGGAACGCGCCTGATTTTACGAACGTTACCGACGCTTCGCCGTGAGTTCCGTCGCTGTATTTTGCAAGTACCGTTACGTTTGCCGAAGAACCTTCATAGCCCGTAACATAATACGTTTTGCTTGCAGTATCATATCCGTAAATCACGCCTGCCGTGTTATATTCTCCGCAAATCGTGCATTTCCCGTCCACGAAATCGTGCGAAGCCTGCAAAATATTGCCGTTTTCGTCAAAGTTCCAATAACCGCATGAACTTGTGTCACCCTTATAAAGGACTTTATCGGACAAAATATTGTTATTGTTACCCGCGTCGCTTCTGTCGATCGTCAAGGTAAAATCAGATTCGCTTGTAGCCGTGGTGAAGATACTCGCCGTTGCGACACCGTCGCTGTGGAACATTCTCGCGTCTACTTTGAAGGTCTTGCCTACGATTACGGTTTTAAGTTTAGAACAGCCTTCGAAGTTTCTCCAGGTGAAATCGTTATCGGGGTAAGTTTCGTTGCTGCGTTTACCCGCATTCTTCAATTCTCCAAGCGTAGTCTTTTTCAGTTCGGCAACTCCTCTCATATCGATATACTCGAGGTTCGAACAGAAGAGGAATACGCAACCGTCCAATTCGGTTATGGTTTCGGGTAAGACAACTTTCTTTATCGTCGCGTTATTCTGGAACGCGCCGGATTTTATGAATGTTACTGCCGCTTCGCCGTGTTCGCCGTCGTCATATTTTGCAATGACGGTTACGTCCGCCAAAGATCCCGCATACCCCGAAACGTAATACGTGTTGCTCGCTCCGTCATAACCGTACAGAACGCCCGCCGTGTTATACTTGCCGCAAATCACGCACTTGCCGTCTGCAAAACGGTGTTTTCCCGAACCGTATACAATGCCTTCGGTTTCATCGAAATCCCATCCGTCGCATTGGGTGGGATCACCCTTATAGAATACGTTATCGGACAAAAGATTATTGTTATTGTTTTCGTCGGATCTGTCTATAGACAAGGCGAATTCGGTATCGCTTGAAGCCGTAGTATAGATTGTTACCGTTGCGCCGTTACTGTTGTTGTGGAACATTCTCGCGTCTACTTTGAAGGTCTTGCCTACGATTACGGTTTTAAGTTTAGAACAGCCTTCGAAGTTTCTCCAGGTGAAATCGTTATCGGGGTAAGTTTCGTTGCTGCGTTTACCCGCATTCTTCAATTCTCCAAGCGTAGTCTTTTTCAGTTCGGCAACTCCTCTCATATCGATATACTCGAGGTTCGAACAGAAGAGGAATACGCAACCGTCCAATTCGGTTATGGTTTCGGGTAAGACAACTTTCTTTATCGTCGCGTTATTCTGGAACGCGCCGGATTTTATGAATGTTACTGCCGCTTCGCCGTGTTCGCCGTCGTCATATTTTGCAATGACGGTTACGTCCGCCAAAGATCCCGCATACCCCGAAACGTAATACGTGTTGCTCGCTCCGTCATAACCGTACAGAACGCCCGCCGTGTTATACTTGCCGCAAATCACGCACTTGCCGTCTGCAAAACGGTGTTTTCCCGAACCGTATACAATGCCTTCGGTTTCATCGAAATCCCATCCGTCGCATTGGGTGGGATCACCCTTATAGAATACGTTATCGGACAAAAGATTATTGTTATTGTTTTCGTCGGATCTGTCTATAGACAAGGCGAATTCGGTATCGCTTGAAGCCGTAGTATAGATTGTTACCGTTGCGCCCTTGCCGCTGTTGTGGAACATTCTCTCATCAACCTTGAAACTATTGCCTACGATTATGGTTTTAAGATTAACGCAGCCCTCGAAGTTTCTCCAGGTGTAATCATTGTCGGGATAAGTTTCACTGCTACGCTTACCTGCGTTCTTCAATTCGCCGAGCGTAGTCTTTTTCAGTTCGGCAACGCCTCTCATCTCGACGTACTCGAGGTTCGAACAGAAGAGGAACGCACAACCGTCAAGTTCGGTTACGGTTTCGGGCAGAACAACTTTCTTTATCTTCTCGTTGCTCTGGAAAGCGCCGAATTTCACGAACGTTACGTCGTGTTCTCCGTTTATTCCGTCGTCATACTTCGAACGCACATTAACGTCAGAGGAAGAACCTGCGTAGCCTGAAACATAATAAGTTTTGCTTACGCCGTCGAATCTGTATTTTACGCCGTAATCGTTTAACGCATAGCACTTTCTGCATACGCCGTTTTTATTATAATCGTGTTTGCCGTTCGAAACGAAATTGCCGTTTTCGTCGTAATACCAGGTGAAGCACTTCGTCGAATCCTGAACGTAAGTGAATACGTCGCCGGACAAAAGATTGTTGTTTGCCCCGGAACTCGAACCTATCGGATATTCGCCCGTAGCGATATCTACGACACTGCCGTTGACGTAAATATCCGCATTTCCGCCTTTGTCCGCGGGAGTATTCTGCCATTTCATCCAGTTTC
The DNA here is from genome assembly GCA_021635425.1 of Clostridiales bacterium. Lineage (GTDB taxonomy): Bacteria > Bacillota > Clostridia > Christensenellales > Borkfalkiaceae > UBA10281. Next base: position 4,199 of record JAJWOJ010000209.1, read on the forward strand.
TGCCGGCATTATAATATCCGTTGCCGACGATTACCGTAGTAAGGTTATAACAGTCTCTGAAGTTATCGTGATAATATTCTATCACCTTCGCGGTATAACCTTTATTTTTATCCTCTTCGGTCAGATTTTCTTCACTGCCGATTCTGACGAAATTTCCGTCCTTATCGCAGATGACGAGACGGTCGATTGCGGGAAGATATGTTATAC
>JAJWOJ010000210.1 GCA_021635425.1 Clostridiales bacterium
TATCTCCGAACCCGAACCCATGGCGATACCTATATCGGCATGTTTTATCGCGGGCGCGTCGTTGACGCCGTCGCCCGTTACGGCGACGACCGCACCCGTCATTTTTAAAGCTTCGACGACTTTCAGTTTTACCGACGGCGTACTTCTCGCTATAACGCCTATCGATTCGATTTTCTCTTTCAATACGTCCATCGGCATGGCTTCTATTTCGTCCGCCATAACAACCTCGTCGGATGAAGTTATAATCCCCGTTTCCATAGCGATTGCCGCGGCGGTTACAGGATTGTCGCCCGTCATCATTTTAACGTCTATCCCCGCTTTTTTACACGCGGCGACGGACAACGCGACGTCTTTCCTCACAGGGTCGGCGATAACCGCGTAACCGTCGTAAGTAAAACCGCCGCTTTTAACCTCACGGGATAAATCGCCGCAAAAAGGCTCGCCCGTTTTTCTCGCGAACGCGATAACTCTTTTCCCTTGCTTCTGAAAAACGGCTATTTCGGACAATATCGATTCCGACTGCTCTTTCGAGAGAGTAAGCGGCAAAACCTTTTCGGGCGCGCCTTTCAAAAAAATCGTTGATTTGCCGTTTTGAAAATACTCCGTCGCCATGTACTTCACAGCCGAATCAAAAGGCAAAACCCCGCCTATAAGCCGTTTATCGCGCATTTTTTCATAGTCGATTCCGCTTTTCAGCGCACGCTTTATAAGCGCGCCTTCCGTTGCCGAACCGAAAACTTTAACGCTTGCGCCGTCGGTTTTCAATACGGCGGAGGAATTTATCGCCGAGTTTAACAAAATATTCTTTTCGGAGTTTTTTCCGAACTCGCCGTTGATTCTTTCCGCTTTCATATCGTTTTCGGTAAGCGTTCCCGTTTTATCCGAACATATCACCGAAACGCACCCCACCGTTTCGGCGGCAACGAGTTTTCTGATGAGCGCGTTTGATTTTGCGAGCTTTAAAACGTTGAGGGAAAGAGCTATGGCGGCAGTTGTAGGAAGCCCCTCGGGAACGGCGGCGACTATTAAAACAATCGCTTCGATGAACGCGTCCTGAACGGTAAAAAAGCTCAGCGAGGACGAAAGCGAAAGACGAAGAACCGAAAGGAAAAAAGCTATTCCCGCCGAAATTGCGCCTATTATCGTTATTTTTTTGCCGAGCTTTGCAAGTTTTTCGTTTAACGGCGCGGAAGATACATCCGCGTCGAGTTCGCCGGCTATTTTGCCAAGCTCGGCGTATCGCCCGACTGCCGTAACAATCATTTTGCCCGTACCCTGACTTGCGAACGTTCCCGAATAAACGCTGTTCTTTCGTTCGGCAAGCGGCGTTTTATCGCTTAATTCGCAAACGGTTTTAGAAACCCTGTCGCTCTCGCCCGTCAGCATCGACTCGTCGGTTTTAAGCCCGTTGCTTTCGATAAGTCTGCCGTCCGCAACGATTTTATCGCCCGTTTCGATAAACGCGACGTCGCCCGCAACCAACTCTTCCTTAGGGATAACGACGGTTTTTCCGTCGCGGATAACCTTTACGCTTATTTTATCGTATACAGCCCCGAGGATTTCAAAAGCCTTTTCCGACCTGCCCTCCATAAAAACCGTAAGACAAGCCGAAATAAGGATAGCCGCAAGAATACCGATACACTCGTAAACGTCGCACGAACCCGTTTTTATAAATTTACCGAGATTTACGCCGACGGTTATCACCCAGGCAAATTCCAGAATTACGAGCGTAGGCTCGGAAAGAGCTTCGATAAACCTTTTGAAAGACGATTTCTTCTTCTTTTTTTCGAGTTCGTTTTTTCCGAATCTGCGTCTGTTTGCGTCTACCTGCGTTCTTTTTAAGCCGTAAAGCGCGCTCGTGGAAAATTCCCGTTCGAGTTTGTCGGTTTTGACCGAATATGCGTTCATTTTTACCTCGCTTTTTTCGTTCTTATATTATATATGGCGGGGAAGAGGCGGTTATTACGCTTTCAACTCTCGTACCGTATTTTTTATTTATTTTTCATAACCGATCAAAACCTCAACGCAACTCGCTCTGAAGTTTTAATCGGATACCTGTGTCAAATGCTTGAAAAAAATTTAAAAAAGTGATATCATATAATATGTTGATTAAAATCAGAGGTGCGAATATGGATAAATTTCTTTCTCTCGATATACAAGGTTACAAAACCGAACTTCCCATTCTTCCGCTCCCGAGCGGAATAAATATCGCGTTTTTCAATCTTCACGGCGACGTGCCGAAAACCGAACACTGCGGCAAAAAGCTTGCCGAACATCTTCGCGATTGCGAGGTTCTGATAACCGCAGAATCCAAGGGTTTGCAGCTCTGCCACGTTTGCGCGAGGGAACTCGGGCATCATTATTACGCGGTTGCGAGAAAATCGAAAAAGCTTTATATGCAGGACGGAATCGAAGTCGATTACGGCTCGTCGATAACGACGGGTAAGCCGCAACAGCTCTTCCTCTCCGCGCACGACGTAAGTATTCTGAAAGGCAAAAAAGTAGGTATCGTCGACGACGTTATTTCTACGGGCGAATCGCTTGCGGGGCTTGAAAAGCTCGTCGAAAAAGCAGGCGGAATCATCACGAAAAAAGCTTTCGTGCTTGCCGAAGGAAAAGCCGCCGAAAGAAAAGATATCGTTTATCTTGCGACTATTCCCCTTTTATAATTTAAAATTCAAGCAGCTGAAAAGCCGTTTCCTTTTTCATCGGAAACGGCTTTTATTTTTAATATTTTTACATGAGCGGCGCGAAAAACGTAAGAAACCATTTAACGAGTTTTTCATGCCATTTAAGCTCCATATCCTCAGGCGACATAAGGTCGCATTCATTCTCGATTAAATCGCAGAAGTCCGCGTATATGTCGTTTAACATCGTATTTTTATAAAAAAGCGTAGCGCATTCGAAATGGTGAACGAGCGATCTGAAATCGAGATTTATAGTGCCGATTACCGCTATATCGTCGTCGGACAAGAAACACTTCGAGTGGATAAACCCGCCTCTGTACTCGTATATTTTAACGCCCGCGCCCATGAGCGAAATGCACGTACTTTTCGTCATGGCGTAAACGGCTTTTTTATCGGGAACGCCGGGGACAAACAATTTAACGTCCACCCCGCGCCGCGCCGCGTTTTTGAGAGCCTGGGTTAAATTCGTATCGGTTATAAGATAAGGCGTTGCGATATAAAGATACTTTTCCGCTCTGCTTATGATATCGAGATAAACGTTTTCGCCGATATGTTCTTCGGTTATCGGCGAGGGAGAATCGCCGAACGGATACATGAACCCGTCCTTATAAATCTCATGCTTCTCGCATATGAAATTTTCGGGCAGGAGCGTGTTCTCGTCCGTCGTGCCGTCGGTCATGTTGTAGAGCTGAATGAAAAGACGAACAAGGCTGTCTGTCGCCTGCCCCTTTATCATCACCGAGCAATCGAGCCATCTGCCGTAAGGTCTTGTGATGTTTGCGTACTCATCGGCGATGTTCGCGCCGCCCATAAACCCGACCTTTCCGTCTATAACCGCGATTTTTCTATGGTCGCGGTTGTTGTGCGTTATCGAAACCACGGGAATGAATTTATGGAATTTGCGGGCGTCTATCCCCTCTTTGCAAAGCCCCCTGCAAAAATTCGGCGACACTTTAGGCATGCTCCCCACGTCGTCGTACATAAGGTAAACCTTAACGCCTTCGGAAATTTTCCTGAGCAATATGTTCTCTATTTCGCCCCATATGATACCGTCGTCGATAATAAAATACTCGAGAAAAATATATTTTTCCGCTTTTTCGAGTTCGCTTTCGAGCTTCGCGAAAAATATCGAGCCGTTTTTCAGATATTCCGCCGTCGAATTATCGTATACGGGCAAAGCCGTAACCGATCTTAAATAATTGACCGCCCCGATACCCTTTCCGCCGCCAGTTTCAAGCTTTTTCAACACTTCGCTCTGGTTATAATACTCGTCGTGAGACTCGCTGTATATCGCGCGGTATCTCTTCATCTGACGTTTGCTTATCGACACTTTTCCGAAAGTGAAATAAATCATGATTCCGCCGTAAGGGAAAAGTTGCAACAAAATTACCCACGGTAGTTTATAACAAGCGGGTTGATCTTTGTTTACGATTATTATCATCAGAAGACCCGATAAAACGTAAACAAAAACGGCATAAACAACGGGAACCTGCTGCCCGAGCCAGAAAAGGACGACCCATATTCCCACCGCCTGCAGAATTATACTCAGGAAAATTATCGCAAACCGCGAAACGTAAATTTTCGTATTTCGTTTTTTGTTTTTGTTAGCCAATTAAAACCCCGATAGAACTACTTTTGAATCCGTCTTTTTTTATGCTTTACGGCAAATTCGCCCTCGACGTATTTGTATACGACTTCGGTT
>JAJWOJ010000211.1 GCA_021635425.1 Clostridiales bacterium
TTATTTCTTATCTATTTTAGCATAAATTTTTAAAAATATCAACTATATATTATGTTTTTAAACTCATCTTCGTTAATTATTTTTATTCCGAGCTGTCTTGCCTTGTCCAATTTACTGCCTGCGGCTTCGCCCGCGATAACAAGCGTGGTTGATTTTGTGACCGAACTTTGCGCTTCTCCGCCCTCGCTCTCGATGATTTTTTGCGCTTCGCTGCGTGTAAAATCGGTAAGCGATCCGGTGAGAACGACTTTTTCTCCTTTAAATTTCCCGTCGGATATCGCCGTTTCGGAAAAGGGAGTAACGCCCGCGGCGAACAACTCGTTTATTTCGCAAATATTGTCTTCGTCGCGAAAATAATCCGCGATGTCTTTCGCCATAATTCCGCCGACGTCGGGAATCTCCCGTAAGCGTTCTTCCGTCGCTAAAGCAAGATCTTTGACGTTTCCGAATATTTTCGCAAGATCTTTTGCGGTTTTCTTTCCTACGCCGTCTATACCCAAAGCAAAAATAAAGTTACCGAGAGGCACTTTTTTGCTCTTTTCAATCGAAGTGAGCAGATTTTCGACTTTTCTGTCTTTGAATCCGTCGAGTTTTGAAAGTTTTTCCTTATCGAGTTTGTATAAATCGGAAAACTTGTCCGTGCCGAACGCGTCGAAAAGAACGCCCGCCGTTTTTTCCGAAAATCCGTCTATATTCATTCCTTCCTTTGACGCAAAGTTGGAAAGCTTTGCTATAACTCTCGGGCGGCAATCTTTGTTTGGACAGAAAATATTTGCTCCTTCTTCAATCAGTTTTGTGTGACAATACGGGCATTTTTCGGGTTTTACGATTTCATAATCTTCGTCAAAATTGCCCACCGCGCCTAAGATTTCCGGGATTACTTCGTTTGACCTTCTGATTAAAACCGTGGAGCCGATTTTAACCTTTTTTCTTAAAATATCGCCGTAGTTGTTAAGCGTTGCCTTTCTTACCGTCGCGCCGCCGATATCCACGGGGTCGACGATTCCGAGCGGCGTGAGTTTCCCCGTTCTGCCGACCTGCCATTCCACTTTTTTAAGCGTTGTTTCCACTTCTTCGGCTTCGAATTTATAAGCCATTGCCCAGCGCGGAAATTTATCGGTATACCCGAGTTTTTCCCGAAGAGCCGTCTCGTTTACCTTGATTACGGCGCCGTCCGTTAAAACGTCGATTTTTTTCCTTCCGATTTCTATTTCTTCTATCGCCGATTTCACTTCGTCCATGGTTTTGCAAACGCGGAGAAAATCGAAAACTTTGAATCCGTTTTTCTTTAAAAAATCGAAAATTTCCTCTTGCGAAGAAAATTCTCCGTCGCTCATGTAATTCACGTTATAAAAAATGATTTCGGGTTTTCTTTTTTCGGTTACTTTCGGGTCGAGATTTCTTATCGCTCCCGCCGTAGCGTTCCGCGCGTTTTTAAGCTGTTCGCTTGCCGTTTCGTTATATTTTTCAAGTACGGAAAGCCTTATTATCGCTTCGCCCTGCACCTCTATCGTTCCGCTACGGTTTATTCTGAGCGGAAACGATTTTATCGTCAGAGCCTGCGCCGTTACGTCCTCGCCGATTATTCCGTTGCCTCTTGTTGTCGCCCTCGTAAAAACTCCGTTTTCGTAAGTAAGGCACATCGTAAGCCCGTCGAATTTATATTCGACGGTGTATGTCGGCGTTCCGACTTTTCTCACTCTTTCGTCGAAAGCTTCGAGCTGTTCGTAAGTTACCGATTTATCGAGAGAATAAAGTCTGTGTATATGTTCGTGTTTTTTAAAAGAGCTTATCGGGTCTCCGCCGACTCTTCTCGTCGGAGAATCGACGAGGATCTGCCCCGTCTCTTCTTCCAAATTTTTAAGTTCGTCGTATATTTTATCGTAAACCTTATCGTCTACGGAAGGATTATCCAGAACGTAATACTCGTAAGCGTACTTATTGAGAATGTCTGTAAGTTCCCTCATTTTTGCGATTTTATCCATCAATCGATTACCTCAAGCGGGGCGAGACGAAGTACGAGCGATTTTATTCCCACACCTTTGAATGCGACGTCGGCGATAATCTCTCCGCCGTTGTTTTTTGTGGAAATAATGACTCCGTCGCCGAATTTTTTATGTCTGACGTTTGTACCCGTATGGAATTTTCCGAGATCGGACGACTGAATTTTCTCGGTCGGTTTGCTCGTTTGCGCGGCATATCCCGTTGCGTAAGAGTTGTTTTTGTATCCGCCGTAGCTTTTCGAATAACCGTAATCGGAATCCGACGAACCGTAATTTCCGCCGTATCCCGAATTTTTATACCCGAAATCGAACGAGCCGTAACCGCCCGCGCCGTTATGACTTCCCGTTCCGCCGTAATTTCCGTAAGACGAACGATCGGACGAATAACCGCCTTGCTCGTATCTCTGCTCGCTTTTTTTGACGATACCGAGTTTATCGGAAAGTTCCGTAAGAAATTTTGAAGGTTCCGTCGCTCTTCTTCCGCCGTATAAGAATCTGCTTCTCGCTCTCGTGAAGAAAAGCCGTTCTCTCGCCCTCGTTATCGCAACGTACATAAGCCTGCGTTCTTCCTCTTCGGTATCTTCTTCCAACGCACGTTGCATCGGGAAAATTTCCGCGTCGAGTCCGCAAAGGAAAACGCATCTGTATTCGAGACCTTTAACGGAATGAATCGTGGCAAGCGTAACAAACTCTCCTTCGTTTATTTCGTCGGTATCCGAACTTAACGTTATAGAGTTAAGATATTCGGAAAGGGGCGACTCCGGGTTAAGCATTGCAAACTCCTCTACCGAGCTTAAAAATTCGTTTACGTTTTTCTTTTTATCGTCGTTTTCGGGGGTGTCTTCCTCGAAGCAGCTCATAAAATTTGTTTTTGCGATTACTTCTTTGACGAGTTCTAAAAGCGGCATTGTTTCCTTTGCGACGATAAGTTTTGAAATTATATCCTTGAATCCGCGGATTTTAGCTTTTGCCCCCGCATTAAGATCAAGATTATCGCAATCGAACACCCCGTCGAAAACCGAAAGTCCGTTTTTTTCGGAATAATAGACAAGTTGCTCGATAGATTTGTCGCCTATACCTCTTTTGGGTACGTTGATTACTCTCAGAACGGCTTCGTTATCCAACGGATTGCACAGAATTCTCAGGTATGCCGTTATATCTTTTATCTCTTTTCGTTCGAAAAACTTAAATCCGCCGTAAACTTTGCATGGGATTCCGTATTTCATGAATTCCTGCTCGTAAGAACGCGACAATGCGTTTATACGCATTAAAACTGCGAAATCGGAATATTTGTACCCTCTTTGCTGAACGAAAGTTTTGATCTGCAACGCCGTATACTGAGCTTCGCCCGACTCCTCGTTTGCAACGAACAATTCGGGTTTTACGCCTTCGTCGTTATCCGTCCATAACACTTTGTCTTTTCGCAAAGTGTTGTTTGCGATTATCGTATTTGCGAATTCGAGAATTTTTTTCGTAGAACGGTAATTTCTTTCGAGTTTATAGGTTTTCGCGCCTTTGAAATCATGCTCGAAATCGAGAATATTGTTGATATCCGCGCCGCGCCAGCCGTAAATGCTCTGATCGTCGTCGCCAACGACGAAAAGGTTACCGTTGGCGTATGACAAAAGCTTGACGATATTATACTGAACGAAGTTGGTATCCTGAAACTCATCGACGTGTATGTAACGGAATCTCTTGGAAAGAGCAAGAAGTACGTCTCTTTGCTCCGCAAGAAGATGATATGTTTTTATAAGCAGATCGTCGAAATCCATCGCGTTTGAGCGGAAAAGCTCGGCGTTATATTCGTCTATGATTTTCATATACGACGTAACGTCGCGCATTCTCGGGTTTTCTCTCGCGAATTGTTCCGTGGACATATCTTTGTTTTTAAGCGACGAAATAAGATTTTTCGAAGTCTTTAAATATTTATCCGATTCAAGCCCCAAGCCGATTATTATTCTCTTTAAAACTTTGTCTTTGTCCGTTTCGGAATAAATTGAAAAATCCTTTTTATAATCGAGCCTTTCGGCATATTTTCTTAGGATTTTGACGCACATCGAGTGAATTGTGCAAACCCACATCTGAGATATGTCGCCGATTATTTTTTCAAGCCTTTCCTTCATTTCGTCGGCGGCTTTATTGGTGAACGTTATCGCTAAGATATTGTACGGATCGACGTTCAGATCCTCGACAAGATGCGCTATTCTGCTCGTTAAAACTCTCGTTTTCCCGCTTCCCGCGCCCGCGATTACCAAAACCGCGCCTTCGGTATCCATAACCGGTTTTATCTGTTCGTCATTCAGTTTATTCAGAAGATCAAGCATAAATTACCTCTTGTATCATTGTAACACTAAAC
>JAJWOJ010000212.1 GCA_021635425.1 Clostridiales bacterium
TTTGTATCTTAAAGTAGCCGTAATACATATACTTTAATATTCTACAAGAGATAATAATATGGCAGGAAGAAAAGGAAGAAATAAAAAGGAAAAAGTAAGTACAAAAACAATAGTTATAAGCATTGCGATAATAATTTTGCTTGTCGCGATAGCTCTCGCGGTTTTCTATGTCTCGAACGGCAACAGCTTTGACGGGATTTTCGACGGCTTTATCGGCAGTTCGGAGAACAGTGCTACGTCGGATTCGCTGAAAGAGGAGTCGCAAGATTCGATAAAAGAAGAATCCGGCAGCGAATCGGAATCGCAATCGCCAAAAGAAGATTATAATGAAGAATTCGAACTAATCGAAACGAGTAAGGATTTAAAAATCACCTTTATGGATATAGGTCAGGGTGACAGTATTTTAATCGAATTCCCCGACGGTAAAAATATGCTTATCGATGCGGGAGACAACAGAAATGCCAGCAAGGCGGTTTTTAATAGGTATCTCAAGGATAAAGACGGCAATAAACTTAAGCTCGATTATTGTGTGACAACCCACCCCGATTCCGATCATATCGGAATGATGGATTATATTTACAGGGAATACGACGTCGGGAAGTCCTATCGTCCTTATGTGTATTCGACGTATAAAGATTCATCGGTTTTCGATTCGACTTTTAATGCGGGTATCAATATAAAAGCGTCCTCTCAGAGATATTATAAATATCTGCAAGGTGTTTACGACGAAGGAACGTATTGGGAGTTTTTTAACGATGATTCCGATTTTATAAACAGTTTTACGGATCTTGCGGGGAAAGAGCTTTTTTATAAAGTGGATTTTGTTATGCCGTATGTCTCGTCAAACCTCGAAGGGTTTTCAAACTTTAAAACACCGAACGATTTTTCAGCGATAATCATGCTCGAATACGCAGGCAAAAGAGTTCTTTTCACAGGCGATATCGAAAATGAAACGGGGAAGAACAGCGCGGAAAATCTTTTCGTAAATTATTATTCAAAAGATTCGGGAGCGGTTGATTGCGACGTGTTAAAAGTTGCTCATCACGGGAGCGATTCTTCCTCGTCTTCGCAGTTTTTAAGTGTTGTCAAACCCGAGTATTCGGTAATATCCTGCGGGCTTTCCAATAAACATCGTCATCCGGTGAAATCGACTTTGGATAACCTTATAACGGCGCATTCGAAAATTTACAGAACCGATTTACAAGGAACTATAACACTCAGAATAAACGCCAAAGGTCAGATGAAATTCGAAATCCAGACTGATAAATACGACGACATGCTTTTAGAAGACGGAGACGCGGTCAAAAAATACGAAACAGAGCATAGCGACGAGATAGAGAAATATAAAGCGTCTTTATAACGCACTAAAAAACGCATGAGTGTATCCATTGTTACATTCATGCGTTTTTGCTTGTTAATCGACTTATAGGCGGGTATTTACGATTTGATTACGTGAAATCGAACACTACTTTTTTGTTTTCGTCGAGCTTTAATGATGAGGAAAAAACTTTGCCCGTTTTAAGAGAAGTGAAGTTCATTTTATCTGTTTTTCCGTTTGTAAGAAGCTTAGCCGCCTGTTCTTTCGGGACGGGGCAGCCGAGGATTCTCAGATTGATTTTAAAATCGCATTTATCGGGAAAGTCCTCGCAAGCGTAGCTGTATCTTCCGCGGGCTACGTTTTTTCCGCATTTCGGGCATTTGCCGACAACGTCGCCGTAAAAGCCCGATCCGGCGTTTTTGTCCGTTTCGAAAACTTGTCTGATTTCGTTTTCTGCCATTTTAACGCTTTCGTCGATAGTCATTTCTCCGTGATAAACTTTTTTAAGCGCCTGACCTAATCGGCTCGTTTTATATTTGTCCATCGAAATGTTCATATCGGAAAGTTGCTCGATAAGATACTTCCCGCCGTTTTCGATAAAATAAACGTCTTTTTTTAGGGATATGTATCCGCTTTTTTTCGCGTTGTCGATAATACCCGTTCTGGTTGCCTCGGTGCCGAGTTCCAAGCCTTTGAAAATCGCTTTATAATCTTCGTCGTCGTTTTCGTCGGACGTTTTGTCGTCTTTGAAAGGATTCTTAAGGTAGTTGTTGAGTGTTTCGATCGTGTAATGCTTCGGCGGTTGAGTTTGTTTTTCTTCGGGGTGGAAATCAACGTTGACTTTATCGCCTTTTTCAAGTTTTGGCAGCATTTTGTCTTTTTTTTCGCCGCCGTCGTATTTCGTCCAGCCTTCAGTTAAAATCATCGAGCCTTTTATCGAATAATCTTCTTTTCCGCCCAAAGAAATCGTAAGTTCCGATTTTTCGATATAGCATTCATCTTCGCAGAAAATTGCGACGAATCTTCTTAAAATCGCGGAATACACGGTAAATTCGTCGTCATTAAGCGAACCTTTATCGGGGATTTTATACGTCGGCGTCAGAGCGGAGTGCGATTCGATTTTACTGTCGTCGAAAATTGTTTTTTTGTCCTTAAAAACAACGGGATAGCCGAGCTTTTTAACGCCCGAAATAATCTGTTTTACTTTGTCTTTTTCGTTGGTCGCAAGATATTCGGAGTTTGTTCTCGGATAGCTGACGTAGCCGTTTTCGTAAAGCTTTTGAACAATCGAAAGGCTTTTCTCCATCGGCATTTTATATTTTTTTCCGAGGAAATTCTGAAGTTTCGTAAGCGAGTAGAGCTTTCCGGGGAAAAGAATTTCTTTTTTCGATTTTTTATCCGTTACGACGGCTTCAAGTACGTTCATTCGTTCGCAACATCTTTCCGCCTTGGCTTTTTCCGCTGCCGAAAATTTGTATTTAGAGGTAAGTTCGATAACTTCGCCGTTTGTTTTGGCTTTCGATACGAGCGCATAGTAAATTTCGGGTTTGAAGTTTTCGATTTCGAGGTCGCGGTCGTAAATAGCTTTGACGATAGGAATTATAACGCGCCCTACGCGAAGCAAAGTTCCCGTTTTTATGCTTGCGTATCTTGTGAGGTTTACGCCGTAAAGCCAATCGATGTAAGTTCTCGAAAAACCCTCGTTCGCCAAGTTTTCGTATTCTTTTTCTTCTTTCATTTCCGAAAGAGCTTTGGAGACCGTTTGCGGAGTCTGATCGGGAAGCCACAGCCTGTAAAAAGGTTTGTTTTCGGAAAGCGCGTTGTTCACGCAAAGCCGGACGATTATTTCACCTTCTCTGTCCGAGTCCCCCGCGTTTACGATTTTATCGACGTCTTTGCGGTTTAAAAGAGCTTTGATTGTTTCAAACTGCTTTTTAACTCCGTCGTCTTCCTTGCCTTTATCGTCTTTTTTCAGGCGAAATCTGAATTTATCGGGAAAACAGGGAAGATTGTCGAGCGTCCATTTTCTGCTTTCGGAAGGCAGCGGAGAATAATCCTCTATATCGCAAAGAGAAAATAAGTGTCCGAACGCCCATGTGACTATATACTCGGAATTTTCGAAATATCCGTTCTTTTTTTTCATCTCGCCTATGCCCGCAACAATATTTCTCGCAAGGCTCGGCTTTTCCGCGATTATTGCAATCATAAAAATATAATACCACTTTTTTAAAGCTCATGTCAATTTTTTTCGGGGTAAAAATCGCCCTATTATATAATGTAAAGACGCTGAAAAAATAAAAATAAATTTTTGAAAAAAGGGGTGAAAACGTTTGACAAACTTTTTTTTGTCGGCTATAATGCAAGTATAAAAATTAAATACACGTTGCCAATATAGATTTGAAGATGATGGTTCAAATGTTTCTACCGCGCGCCGCAAAAGTCGCGACTATTGGATGATCTCCTATTCCTTTCCGAATTTTTCGGTGAGGTTGTGGTTTATTGGCAAACAGGTTTATTTTTAACCTGTTTTTTGTTTTTAATTTTTTAAATCGCGTAAACACGCATGAGGAAGGCCTATGAGAGCTTTGGAAGAAAGAATCGAAAAAGAAGGGAAAATTTATCCCGGAAATATCGTTAAAGTGGGAACTTTTCTCAATCATCAGCTGGATACCAATCTTCTGATGCAGATGGGCGAAGAAATCGCAAGGCTTTTCGAGGGGACGGGTGTAACCAAAATCCTTACCGTCGAGTCTTCGGGTATTGCCATAGCCGTTTTTGCGGGATATAAAATGAACGTTCCCGTCGTTTTTGCGAAGAAAGGGGAAACTAAAAATATTCGGGGCGACGTTTACGTTACGAAAATCGAAAGCTTTACGCATAAGAGAACTTATGACGTTATAGTAAGCAAAGAAGTATTATCGTCCGACGATACGGTTTTAATCGTTGACGATTTTCTTGCTAACGGAAAAGCTCTGGAAGGTCTTATGGATATAGTGAACCAGGCGGGAGCTAAAATCGCAGGGTGTGCTATAG
>JAJWOJ010000213.1:0-2968 GCA_021635425.1 Clostridiales bacterium
CGAGCCTGATACGGCGAAGAAGCACGTTCATCGGATTCCATCTCTCCGACGAATATGGTTCTCTAAGATCCAACACCGAGATTTTGTACCCTTCCTTTTCAAGCGTTCTCGCGTGCTTTTCGTAAAGTTCCTTTTTCGGATCGCTTATGACGATTGACGGTTTGCCCTTGCTTTTACCGAGTACCGCTATATTCTGATCGACAAAGCCCGTTGTCTTACCGCTACCCGTTGTACCTACGATTAAAGCGTGCAACTGACTTGTCGTGATTACTTCAACGCTTCCGCCCTTTTTCTCCGCGCCGATGACGATACCGTCCGTTTTCTCTTCTGCCGATTTATAGTCGTAAACCTGAAATTCTTTGAGCTTTTTTAGCCTTTTCACCGACAGCCATTCGGTATCTTCCAAATCGTTTTCATCAAGCGCTATGTTCTGCGCGTCAACCCGATACATCATAAGATACCCGATGAGTATCAAGCCGTTCGCCACGCCGACGGAAAGCCAATAGTTTTTGTAGCATAATATCTCGCCTATACTTTTCCCGCCGAGCGAAAACAGATACATAACGAGTACGGCTACAAAGGCGAAGAGTATTCCCCAAAACAGAAGTTTGAGTTTATTCTTTTTTCTCTTTTTGTGCCTTGTTACATCTTTTCTGTTCAATCTTTATAGTTTACCTCCTTGTATTCTCCGTTTTCCTTTTTGCGCTGTTCTTCCATTTCCTTTTCAATATCCTGCAAGCGGTGCGAAAAATCTCTTTCAAGAAGTTCGCTTTCGCTACCGAACGATAAGAGAAATTTTCCGAACAACGACTTTATTTTTCGGCGGGACATTGCTAAACGCCGTTTATGGTTTTTATCGTTCGGTTTCACTTTGCCATATTTAGGCTTTTCGTATATCTCAGGCTTAATATATTTTGCGAGTTTCAGAACGAGATTCCCTTGCCGCCTTTTATAATCGGCTTCTATATCCTCTATAATCGACAACGTCTTTTCGTCGATTTTGTTGTGGTACTTCGGCAAGTCCCGTTCCATTTCTTCAACCTTTACGTTCCTGTCCGTGAACGCAAACGGTATCCCGCAAATGTTCTTAATCGCCTGTTTATGCTTTTCGAGTTCGTCCAAAAACCGTAAATGCGAACGCCGCGCTTGTCCCTGATAGCCGATCAGCATTTCGACTATCTTATCTACCCGCCCAACGTATGCTTCCATATCCTTACTGCCGTAGGAAAGTCTGCCCGTTTTCGGCAGGTCTTTTGCAAGCGATAAAATCTCCTTTCTTATCTCATCGCTACTGCCCATTGCCGCTTTTACGGAAGTCATACCCCTAAGCGCACGAATCGCCTCCACCCTCGTGTTAAAAAGCCTGTCCCTGTTTTCATCTATGTAAAGTCCTGTTCGGACGAATAGTTTGTTGATGGCTTCCATATTGATTTTGCCTTTTCTTCGGTAGTCGAGCGTTCCGTCTTTTTTCGATTTATACGTCGGTTCTTTCTCCCAAAAAACGAAATGGATATGCAGATGGTGCGGTCTGTCCAAGTGCAACGCGCACATCAGGTCGATGTTATTTTTATTGAACCCTGCGTCGGTTAAAAACTCTCCGAACGTCCGCTTAATCAGCCCGATACATTTTTCAGGTGTATCAATTTTGTGCGACTGTTCTTCGTTGAGAGAGATAAACCCGTGCCAAATGTTGCCCTTGTTGTTTTTCAGCCGTTCTTTCATTTCCGCGACTTTTTCTTCCGACAAAAGTCCGTTGCCGTTGAATACGCCCGTTGACTTTTGCAAGTATTCGAGCGCGGTGATTCTGCCCGACTTCTTTCCCGTAATTTTTCCTTCCGTCGTAATGTAGTCGTAAACGTTCGTGTTGCCCGTCATATTGAAGAACGAGCGTTCCGCTCTGTGGGCTTCCGTTTCAAGCCCGCTTGCATTTTTCGGCAACCGATACGGTGTATACTGTATGTTGAATACGACGGGTTGATTGTTTCCTATGTTCTTACCTCCCCGCTTCTTTCAGCAGCCGCGCTTCTTCCTTTACGATGAAGTCCGGCGTGTCTTTGAGAAAACCTTTTTTGAACGCCTCGCCCATTCTCGCACCCTCGCCCCATACGGCAAGAAGATTGAATATGGAACAGACCAATCGTTTCAGCACCACCTGATTTGCAATGTTTTCACGCATAAGTCTGACGAGTTCAAAGTACAACGCGTCCTCGCTGTATTCTCTCGGAACGCTGACCGTTTTTTCTTCGCCGTCGATTTCGACTTTATCGAAAAGCCGTCTGTGCAGTTCCGGTAGTCCGAACATCAACGCGTCGTTTATGATTGCGTTAAAACTGTTTTTGTATCTGTCAACCGTCGCTATCTCTCGGATCAACGCCCACTTCTTTTCGTCGTCAATCGTAATGAATTTACTGCCACAGTTGCCGTCGAGTTTCATTTTTCTTCCCATTGTTATCACCTCCTCGAAAAGTCGGTTTCCGACTTGTTCAACTCTACGATTTTCCGATAGTTTGGAAAATCCTTATCCTGCTTGCTAAAAGTCCTCTCTGCCAAAACAATTTTCGGTGGTTTCACCCTCGTCGTCAGACGGTGTTTCTCTGCCTTCAAGGATACTTTTCAGCATTTCGCTCGCCACGATACCGCTTGCGATTACCTTTGCAACGCACGGCTGTTCTTCCTTTGCCTTGCGAAGCTCGCGGCTCTTGATACCGCCGCGTCTGCCGTTTTCTCTGTCGGCTTTATCTCCGTCGAGAGATACTTTTACGAGCGTAAACGCACTTTTGATTGCCGTGTCGTTGCCGTCGTATGCTCTCCCGTCAAAGACATAATCCGATACCGCTTTGATGAATCTGCCTGCTTGTTTGTCGTCCATTACGCGGATAACTTCCGCATAACTTTTTCTGAATTTGAAGTTTCTTTCTTTCAATGTTTTTTGCTCAGTGCATCCCCAGCATCTTATGCAGTTTGGGCT
>JAJWOJ010000213.1:2978-4338 GCA_021635425.1 Clostridiales bacterium
TTATGTTTTTTCTGTTTATACTTCGTTGCCCCAACAGTCCCAATTATCTGCCTGCCGTCTTGCAAACAACTCTATCTTCGGCACGTCGCCGTACAACGCTTCTATCCGTTTTCTTGTTTCGTCAGGTTTCTTACTATGCTCTTCTATGGGAGTCATAATGACAGATGAAACAGAACGGCTTTTGCGTTTTAGTCCTTTTCCTTTTGTTGCAATCAGGCAGTATTCGGCATTAGAGCGAGTGTAATATCCCATTCCGGTAAATATCTTGTCTGCTCGTTTGCACTTTTTTATCCAAGTGAAGGCGACCGTTTTATATGTAAATCCCCAAGCCTTTATTAGTTCTATTCCTTCTATAAGGCACGGCGCTGTTACCCATAAAAACAGTACGCAATCTTTCTCGCAGATACGGGACACAGGCAACGCCTGTATCTCTGTTTTGGGCATCGTCGGATAATGTCTTTCCGCGCTCCGCCCTTGTCCTTTTGCCGAATACGTCCTGAACTGCCAAGGCGGATCGGCATAGATGATTTTGTACTTCCTTTCCGTCGTGTGTATGTCCTGAACCATATCCGTACTTTTGTTTTTACCTCTTTGAATTGATACCGACTTTGCCTTTGGTAAAGCCGCCCGCTTCGTTCGCTCCGCCGAAAGCACTCCGTTTGTCTGCAATGAATTTCAAGCCGTTTTCTGCCATTTTCATATAGTAGGCATTCGGCTTTTCATCGCGGAATTGCCCCGACGATTTGAATATGCGAAGGAGCTGTTCTTTGTCGTTTCCGCAGAATAAGGCAAGGCGCAACATCAACGCATATTCACTCTTTTCTTCGCTCCCCAACACGGTTTTCCCGTTGTAGAGATCGGAAAACTTTGCGCCCGTTCCGAAATGTTTTTCTGCTCGTTCAAGCGTTTCCCTGTCGCTCATCCGAGTAAGGCTCGCCTTGCCTCTGCCGTCCATATTGACGGGCAATGCTCGCGCCGCGACTTCCGTCGCTACAAGTTCGGAAGGTCGTATGTATTCCGTTGACTTCTCTTGCTCCACTTTGCCCGCCGCGCCTTTTTCTTTGAGTTCTTCGATACTCACTTCTTCAAACGTTTTATCTTTCCAAAGGTCGAGTTCCTTGATTTTGTCCAACTCTTTTTCGAGCGCGTCACGGTCGGCAAAGCCGTAATTGATAAGCGGTTTTACTCTGCCTTCTTCGTCGCAGATACAGCATTTGTATACCTGTTCCGAATAAGCGTTCGTTTCTTCAACGATTGCGTAAAACTGAATATCTTTGGTCTGACGATATTCTTGTTCTTTCCCTGAAACGTATATTGCGATTTTATCCGCGTCGGTAATTGCCGTAAACAGCGCGTTCGG
>JAJWOJ010000214.1 GCA_021635425.1 Clostridiales bacterium
CTTCGAAGTCCACGTCGAAATCGGGCGCGGAGACACGTTCGGGGTTTAAGAAACGTTCGAAATAAAGGTCGTATTTAAGCGGGTCGATATTGGTTATGCCGATGAGGTATGCGACTATCGAGCCTGCGCCCGAACCACGTCCGGGACCTACCGAGATTCCCATGTTTCTTGCCGCGTTTATATAATCCCACACGATGAGGAAGTATTCGATGAAGCCCTGCTTTTCGATAACCGCGAGTTCGCTTTCTATTCTTTCGCGGATTTCGGGCGTTTCCACGCCGTATTTCTTCTTTATGCCCGCGTCGATGAGGTTTCGGATATAGGTTTTAGGGTCTTCGCCCGTATCGGGGTAGTAGTGCGGGAACATATAATGCCCGTAAACGAACCCGAAATTGCACTTATCGCAAACCTCCATCGTGTTTTCAAGCGCATCGAGGTCGTCGGGGAAGAGCTGCGCCATTTCGTCGTAACTCTTTAAATAAAATTCGTCGTTGGGGAATTTGAGACGTTTGGGGTCGTCGTAATCGGCGCCCATCTGAACGCACATCAGTACGTCCTGAGATTCCGCGTCCGAACGTTCGAGATAATGCACGTCGTTCGTAACTACGAGTTTGATATCGTATTTTTTAGCGTATTGTCTTAAATATTTGTTTACCTCGAGCTGTTCGTCGAGGAAATGGTTTTGCATTTCGAGGTAAAAATCGTCGCCGAAAAGGTTTTTGAACCACACGACGAGCCTTTCCGCTTCCTCGAAATCTCTGCGCAAAATAGCCTGCGGAATATCGCCCGCAAGGCATGCCGAAAGGCAGACAAGCCCCTCGTGATGCGCTTCGAGAGTTTTTAAATCTATTCTCGGTTTATAGTAAAATCCGTCGCGGAAAGCGATCGCGTTCAAAAGCGATATATTCTTGTAGCCTTCTTCGTTTTTGCAGAGCAGAACGAGGTGGTTGAGCTTGGTTTTGCCGTTTTTGACGGTTAAGTCGTCGCAGACGTAAAATTCGGTGCCGATGATGGCTTTTATGCCTTCCTTTTCGCAGGCGTCGAAAAAGTTGACCGCGCCGTACATATTGCCGTGGTCGGTTATGGCGAGCGCGGGCATGCCGAGGGCTTTGGCTTTTTTAGCCGCAACCGCGATTTTCGTCGCGCCGTCTAAGATACTGTATTCGGTGTGGACGTGTAAGTGTACGAAATTTCCCATTGTTTCCTAAAAATATTTTTTGTCGTTTTATTGGCTTATTTTTTTGTAAAAGTGGGGCTATAAGCCGATTAAACGGCGTTTAGTCCATGAAATGAATAATGATTTCGTTCTGAACGAAGAGATATTCGGGCTTAATTTTTATCCCGTTTTCGTCTTCGGACAGATATTTTGCGACGGTCGATATTTTTTTTGAATATTTTTCTTTGAAGTCAGTGCCGAATCGGTTTTTGAAATCGGCAAAGGAAATTCCGTCCGCCGTTCTTAACCCGAGCATGATGTATTCGAATTCGCGTTCGTCGCCTTCTATATCCTCGCTGAAAATCTCCGCAACTTTGCCGCGGATTATGCACGCGGTGTATTCGTCTATTTTTTCGGTGTTCGTGAACCGCCTTTCTTTTATGAACGAGGATGCCGAAACGCCGAAACCTATGTATTCGCCCCGCTTCCAATAGTTTAAATTGTGGCGGGAATAAAATTCGTCTTTGCAGAAATTGGAAACCTCATAGCGTTTGTAGCCTTTTTCCGCAAGGTATTTCACCGTAAAATCGTACTCATCGGCAACTTCATCCTCGCTCGGCAAGTCTCCGTTTAAATATCTGCCGTACATGGGCGTTCCTTCCTCGGCTTTCAAAGCGTAAGAGGAAATATGTTTCGCGCCCGCTGAAGAGGCGAGGTCGATAGCTTCTTTAATATCTTCCGTAGTTTGCCCCTCAAGCCCGATCATTATATCGACGCTGAAATTTTTCCCTTTTAAAAGCTTTGCGGTTTTAACGAAATCGGCTTTGGTGTGTATTCTGCCGATATCCCTTAAAAGATCGTCGTTTGCCGTCTGAAGCCCCACGCTGAAGCGGTTGAATCCTGCTTTTTCGTATTGTTTTATCTTGTTTTCGTCAACCGTTCCCGGGTTCATCTCGATCGTAATTTCGGCGTTATCCGCGATTTTGTAATAATTTCTTATCTGTCTCATCGCGCCGATAACGTATTTCGGGTCTACGTAAGAGGGGGTGCCTCCGCCGAAATACACGGTGTCGAAAACGTAGTCTTTAAGCGATTCGCTTCTGCCTTTTATCTCTTTGTAAAGGCAGGCGAAATATAAATCGCATTTTGAAAATTCCTTCGGGTAAGAGGCAAAATCGCAGTAAGCGCATTTGCTCTTGCAGAACGGAACGTGAACGTAAATTCCGGGCATTGAAATAAATATCCTTGTCTATAAGTCGATTATCCGGCACTTTTCGCCGGGTGTGTTGTTGTTTTTAATGCTTAAGAGCGTTATTTGTTGTCGCTGCTGTCGATTTTAAGAATTGACATGAACGCCTCGCTCGGAACTTCCACGGAGCCGAGCTGCCGCATTTTCTTTTTGCCCTCTTTCTGTTTTTCGAGAAGTTTTTTCTTTCTCGTTATGTCGCCGCCGTAGCACTTTGCGAGAACGTCTTTGCGCAAAGCTTTAACCGTCTCTCTCGCGATGACCTTTCCGCCGATAGCCGCCTGAATGGGTATTTCGAAAAGCTGGCGGGGGATAACGTCTTTAAGTCTTTCCGCCAAAGCTCTGCCTCTCGCGTAGGCTTTGTCTTTATGGACGATAATCGAAAGCGCGTCGCAAATTTCGCCGTTTAAAAGCATGTCGAGTTTCACGAGTTCGCTTTTCTGATAGCCCGAAAGTTCATAGTCGAACGATGCGTAACCGCGCGTGCGGCTTTTAAGTCCGTCGAAGAAATCGAAAATGATTTCGTTTAAGGGGAGAGTGTAGTTAAGGCGCACCCTTTTCGCGTCGAGATAAGTCATGTCGGTGAAAACGCCGCGCTTGTCCTGGCAAAGGTCCATAATCGCGCCGACGTATTCGGGCGGGGTGAAGATGTTTGCGGTGATTATCGGCTCTTCGGCGTAATCGATATACGAAACGTCGGGGAACTTGCTCGGGTTATCGACGACGAGCATTTCGCCGTCGGTTTTGTAAATGTGATAGGAAACGGACGGGGCGGTCGTGATGATGTCGATGTCGAATTCGCGCTCGATTCGCTCCTGAATTATTTCCATGTGTAAAAGCCCTAAAAATCCGCAACGGAAGCCGAAGCCCAACGCGTCGGAATTATCGGGTTCGAAAGTAAGCGAAGCGTCGTTTAATTTGAGCTTTAAAAGAGCTTCTTTCAGGTCGTTGAACTTGGAGCCGTCAAGCGGGTAAATACCCGAAAAGACGACGGGTTGAACTTTTTTGTAACCGTGTAAGGGAGCGGATGCGGGGTTGTTTGCGTCGGTAATCGTGTCGCCTACGGCGATATCTTCGATGCTTTTGATGCTCGCCGCGATATATCCAACCTCTCCCGCCGCAAGGAATTTTTTGGGTTTAAGTTGCGGGTTGAACGTGCCTACTTCGGTAACGTCGAACTGTTTTGTTCCCGCAAACGTCTTTATTCTCGTCCCCGCGGCAACCGTGCCGTCCATGATACGGACAAAACAGATAACGCCCTTGAAATTATCGTAATAACTATCGAAGATGAGAGCTTTAAGGGGCGCGTCGTCGTCACCCTTCGGCGGCGGAACGAGCGAAACTATCTGTTCTAAAACCTGATCTATGTTGATTCCGTTTTTAGCGGAGATTCTCGGCGCGTTTTCGCCGTCAAGCCCGATTACGTCTTCGATTTCTTTCGCCGTGCCGTCGGGGTCTGCCGAGGCGAGGTCGATTTTATTGATGACGGGTACGATTTCGAGATTGTTATCGAGCGCGAGATAGCAGTTTGCAAGCGTCTGCGCTTCGATGCCCTGCGTGGCGTCCACGATTAAAACCGCGCCTTCGCATGCCGCGAGCGAACGCGAAACTTCGTAAGTGAAGTCAACGTGTCCCGGGGTGTCGATAAGGTTGAAGACGTAATCTTTTCCGTCCTTCGCTTTGTATGCCATTCTTACGGGCGTAAGTTTTATGGTTATTCCCCTTTCTCTTTCAAGGTCCATAGAGTCGAGAAGTTGGTCTTCCATGTCTCTCTCGGCAACCTGCCCCGTAAGTTCCATGATTCTGTCTGCCAGAGTGGATTTTCCGTGGTCGATGTGGGCTATGATACAAAAATTTCTGATATTGTCCTTGGTCGTAATCGCCATTAAACGTCCTCGCGTATAAATTTACTCAGAATATATTATATAC
>JAJWOJ010000215.1 GCA_021635425.1 Clostridiales bacterium
CGTTACGGTGTCCGAATTTACGGGTAAAGGTTCTTTCCCGGTAAGCCGTCTGTCCATATTTATAGCCGCCATAAGTCCGCTTACCGTACTTTCGACGTAGCCTTCAACGCCCGTTATCTGCCCCGCGAAATAAACGCTCGGATGCTTACGCATCGAAAAATCGGAGTTTAAGTTTTCGGGCGAATTTATATATGTGTTTCTGTGCATCACGCCGTAACGCAGAAATTCCGCGTTTTTAAGAGCGGGAAACATCGAAAAAACTCTTTTCTGTTCGGGGAAAAGCAGATTTGTCTGAAATCCGACGATGTTATATCTTCTTCCCTCGTTGTCTTCTTTTCTGAGCTGCATGCAGGCGTATGCGCGTGTTCCCGTTTTCGGGTCGGTAAGCCCGACGGGCTTTAAAGGTCCGAACCTGAGAGTGTCCTCTCCTCGCGCCGCCATAACTTCGACGGGCATGCACCCTTCGAACACTTTTACGTCCTCGAAATCGTGAAGCTCGGCGCGTTTTGCCGTTATCAGTTCTTTATAAAACGCAAGATAACCCTCTTTGTCTATAGGACAATTTATGTAATCGCCAACGCCCGCTTCGCCGTATCTGTCCGCAACGAACGCTTCGTTCATATCAATCGAATCGCCCGCGATTATCGGCGCGGCGGCGTCGTAAAAATAATATCCGTTGCCCGTGATTTTGCCGATGAATTCGCACAATCCGCCCGTCGTTAAAGGACCTGTGGCAACGATTACGTTTTCGGAAAGGTCGAAACTTTTAACGTCCTCACAGATAAACTTTATGTTATCGCATTCTTTAAGCTTTTCGGTTATCGCTTCGGCGAATTTATCCCGATCGACGGCGAGAGCCGCGCCCGCGGGGACGCTCGTTTTGTCGGCGCATTCTATAACCATCGAACCTAAAATACGCATTTCTTCTTTTAAAAGTCCGCAGGCGTTTGCGTAAACGTCGTTGCTTTTTAAGGAGTTGGAACAAACCAACTCGCCATATAACGGGCTTTTGTGCGCGGGGGTGAAGGCTTTCGGTTTGATATCGTAAAGCTCGATATCGTAACCCTTTTTCGCAAGGTAATACGCCGCTTCGCTGCCCGCAAGCCCGCCGCCGATTATTTTTATTTTATCTTTCATTCCGCTTTTGTCGTTTCGGCGGTTTTGTCCGCCTTTTTAGTCTTTTTCGGTTTATCCGAATAATCGCACTCCTTGTTGGAGCATTTTCTCGTTTTGCCGTCTTTGGTAAGCACGATATAGCTTCCGCACTTGGGGCAATGCTCGCCCGTGGGCATATCCCAGCTCATGAAATTGCAAGCGGGGTAATTGGAGCAACCGTAGAATATTTTTCCGCTCTTCGAAGTCATTTTCTGCGTGGGGTTGCCGCACTGAGGACAAACGCCCGCTTTTTCCGTCAGACTCTTTGTCGCTTTGCAGACGGTACACTGCAAATACTTGCCGAATCTGCCTTTTTTAACGACCATATCTCCGCCGCACTTCTCGCATTTTTCGGTTGTCGTTTCCTCGTCGATAGGTTTCACGTTGGTACATTCGGGATAGTTTGGGCATGCGAGGAATCTTCCGTACTTACCCGTTTTATAAACCATCATCGCTCCGCACTTATCGCACTTAACGTCCGAAACTTCTTCTTTTTCCGATTTAATGTTTGAACACTCGGGATAATTGGAACATGCGAGGAATTTTCCGTATCTGCCGTTCTTTCTTATCATCGGCGCGCCGCATTTTTCGCATACGATATCGGTGATTTCGTCGCCGTCCGTCGCCGCGAAAGCAAGTTTTTCGGCAAACGGGGGATAGAAATCGGCGATGATTTTATGCCAGTCCTGTCCGCCTTTTTCGATATCGTCGAGCTTGTCTTCCATGCCCGCCGTAAAAGATACGTCCATTATGTCGGGGAAATACTTCACAAGCATATCAGTTATTCTGAATGCGATTTCGGTGGGAACTATATATTTGTTCTCTTTTACGGTGTATTTACGCTTGGAGAGAACGGAAATAATCGTAGCGTATGTGGACGGTCTGCCGATGCCCTTTTCCTCCATTATACGGACGAGACTCGCGTCGGTAAATCTCACGGGAGGCTTCGTGAACTTTTGTTCTTTGCTTACGTTTTCGGCTTTAAGTCCGTCGCCCTCTTTTACGGGCGGAATAACTTTGACGATTTCGCCGTCTTCGGTCTCCTGATTAGCTTTATAATCGTCGTAAACGGCGGTGTAACCTTTGAAAACAACCGTTCTGCCGTTCGTTCTGAACGTGTAATCGCCGCAGACGGAATCGATCGTAACGTAATTGTATTTAGCTTCGCTCATCTGAGAAGCAATGAATCTTTCGTAAATGAGCTTATACAGATTATAATGATTTCTGTCGAGAAGGGGTTTGACCTTTTCGGGAGTCATGCTAAGGTCGATCGGGCGGATGGCTTCGTGCGCGTCCTGCGCGTTCTTCTTGGACTTATAAAAATTCGGCTTTTCGGGAACGTATTCGTCGCCGTATTTCTCCGCAATGTATTCCCTTGCGCGAGCCTGCGATTCGGCGGAAATTCTCACCGAATCCGTTCTGATGTAAGTCACGAGCGCGAGATGCCCTTCCTGAGTTTCGATACCTTCGTAAAGATGCTGCGCAACCTGCATGCACATGGGCGACGACATATTGAGTTTTGCCGAAGCGTCCTGCTGCATGGTGGACGTGGTGAACGGAGGAAGTGCGTGGCTCTTGGTGTCCGTTTTCTTAACCTGTTTAACCGCAAACGCGCCGCCTGCCGCTTTTATTGCGTTTTCGACTTCGTCCGCTTCCGCCTGATTTGCGGGCTTGAATTTTTTTCCGTCCTTTTCCGCAAGATATGCCGTGAAAGGCTTATGCTGTCCGTCGGAAAGGGTTGCGGTTAAGTTCCAGTATTCCGCGGGAACGAACGCTCTTATTTCTCTCTCTTTATCGACGATTATGCGAAGAGCGACCGACTGAACGCGCCCCGCAGACAAACCGTTTTGAATTCTCTTGCAAAGAAGGGGGCTGAGCTTATAACCGACGAGCCTGTCAAGAACTCTTCTCGCCTGCTGAGAATCGACGAGATTATAGTTGATTTCTCTCGGATTTTTCAAAGCCTCTTTAACGGCTTTTTCGCTGATTTCGTTGAATTCTATCCTCTGAGCCTTGTCTTTAAGCCCTAAAACTTCCTGCAAATGCCAGCTTATCGCTTCTCCCTCTCTGTCCGGGTCGGTTGCGAGGTAAATTTTATCGGCTTTTTCGACCTTTTCTTTAAGCCTTTTGATTACGGGTTTTTTATCCGCAGAAATAACGTAATTGGGTTCGTAATTTTTCGCGATGTTGACGCCGAGCCTTTTTTCGGGCAAATCCCTCACATGCCCGCCGCTCGCGTCTACCTTATACTTTCCTCCGAGATACTTCTCGATCGTTTTCGCCTTCGAGGGCGATTCCACTATAATAAGCTGCATAATTCCTCCGCTTTATTTATTCGTTTTTAACTTTATTTGTGTTTATCTCGTTTTTTATTTAACCTGTTGCGTCCAAACTTCCGTCCGGGCTTTTCGTTACCAAGCCTTTCATTTCGAGAGAAACCGTTATTGCCATAAGCTCGTAAATCTTCATTCCCGTTCTTAAAGACAATTCGTCTAAAGAGCGAATACCCGATTTAATCGACTTATAGACGGCTTTTTCATCATCGTTGAGATTAACCGCGCTTTGTTTTTCAAACGGCATTTTCATAAGATAAGCAACTTCTTCCGCAGTCTCCGTCATTGCCGCGCCGTTTTTCAGAAGGCTTTTGCAAAGCTCGCCCGATTTAACGCCCAAACCGTAAGGAAGAACGGCAACGTCTCTGCCGTAATCGTTTGCGTATTCCGCAGTGTACTTTGTTCCGCTCGACATATCGCCCGAAACTATGAGAGTTACGTCCGACAGCGCGGCGATTATTCTGTTTCGCACGGGATAAGAAAAATTCCTCGGGACGTACCCGAAATGATTTTCGCTTATCAGCAGCCCGCGTTTTGAAATCTCGTCCGCTATATTCTGTTTGTTTCTCGGCGTTACGGGCGAAACCCCGCCCGCCTGCACGGAAATTATTCTTCCCGATTTTAACGCGCCTTTTATAGCCGCGCTGTCCGCGCCGTCGGCAATGCCCGTTACGATAACGCCGCCGCTCCCGGAAATTTCCGCGGATATTTTCTCGGCAACGGCGAGATATTGCGGCAAGGTTTTCCTTGAGCCGACAACCGATAACTTATATCTTTCTTTTAAAAGTTCTTTGTTTCCCTTAAGATACAAT
>JAJWOJ010000216.1 GCA_021635425.1 Clostridiales bacterium
TTCCAGCATTGCGCAAAGGCAATGATAAATCGGTAAATGCAATTCTTGTATTTTATATGTTTCTACTTCGGGAACTCTTATCGCTACATCGCTTAAAACCGAGAGTCTGCTTTCTTTTTGCCCCGTTAAAGCAATCGTCTTTATCTCCATTGCTTTTGCCAAAGTCGTTGCCAAAACACAATTTTCGCTATCCCCCGAAGTTGAAATCGAAATCAACACATCGCCTTTATCTCCTTGTCCGTATAATTGCTGGGCAAAAGCTGCACTCGGTTCTTTATCGTTTGAAAATGCCGTGTTCAATGCCATATGAGACGTTAACGAAACAGCTCTCAAACTTCCTTCTAAAGTTTTCCTGAGTTTTTCGCCTTCATTGCCGTAATTTGCAAGTTTTTTGTAAATTTGAGCGTCGATCTTTCTTTGCTTTCTAAATTTTTTCATCAATTCACCGACAATATGCTCGCTATCGCTCGCACTTCCGCCGTTGCCGCAAAGCAAAATTTTATTCCCGTCTTCGTATGCCTTTTCAATGACTGTATAAGCATTAAAAATATCGTTTTTAATCGAATTTAACTGCGGATATCTATTAACTAATTCGTCTAATATATTTTTTGTGGAATTTTTCATAAAATAATTAAAAATCTCCTTTGGCAATAGATAATGCGGCAATATCCCCTATGTTTTCGGATAATTTTGCAGGCAAAATTTCACAAATATCTAAACTGAAAGACAAACATTCTTTTTTCATAATCTTGGAAACATATGGTATAAACAGATCGTTTGCCCGCATAAAAATACCGCCTATAATTATTTTTTCGGGATTAAGTAGATCGACAATTATGCTCAACGTTCGGCCGAGCATTTCTCCGCTTTTTTTAAATATTTCTTTACAAAATCTATTGTTTTTTCGAGCATATTCGGCTATCGTTTTTGCCGAAATATTTTCTTCTCCCACAACGTTTACAAAATCGCGGTAACTTTGATTAAGTCTTTCTTTTTCGCGCATTATTTCACATAATCTAACGATACCCGAGCCACTACAATACCCTTCGCATGAACCTTTTTTACGATAACCTATAGGTCCGTTTTTAGTAAGTCTGACATGTCCGATTTCACCCGCGTTGCCGTTTGCGCCGGAATATAATTTCCCGTTAAAAATCAACCCGGCGCCAAATCCCGTTCCGAAAGTTAAAAACACCATATTGTTCGAGCCTTTTCCCGCTCCGTATTTCCACTCGGCAACGGCGCAAGCATTGGCGTCGTTTTGCAAATACGTTCTTATACCGAACTCATTCTCGAAATATTCAACGATTTTTATATCTTTCCAAAGCGGCAAACTCGGCGGAGACATTATAATACCGCTATCGCTATCGAGCGGCCCGCCGCAACTTATACCTATGCCTTGTATATCTTTACTCAGATGTTTTTTTATAAACAAAGAAAACCTTTGCAATATTTCGCAGGGTGATTTATCTGCCGTCAAAAAATAATCCTTGTCGCATATGTTTATGCCATCGTTGCAGATATATCCCAACGATGCAGCGCACTTTGTTCCGCCTATGTCTAAACCTATATAAAACATATTGTTAAAAGTCTTTATCGACTATGGTTTTCCATTCGCTAAAATAACGACGACCAAGCAAATGTAATGATTCTCTGCAAAAATGTATGTCGTCGCCGTTTCCCGTTCGTTGGTTATTAGACATTAAATCACTTGTTTCTACGAAACGACTTTTCTCGTTTTCTTTTATAACTTGGCGAATTACGCTTACGATAGGTTCGCATATGGAAGAATTATTATTCTTCCATTCGTTACAAAAATCACCTGCGATAAAAGGTATTTCGCCATATCTTTTTCGCACGTCTTTTAACATGTTCGTTAATTGAGTATGGTAGTTTTCAGGAGTATTCCCTTCAAAAGCCTCATGTTCGCCTTGATGCCATAAAAAAGCGATTATTTTGTTGTTTTTGTTTAATGAAAGAGCATAGTCGGTCATTTCTATCATTTTTTTATATACTATGTCGTTTAAACCCCATTGTTCCTTTTTAAAACCCGTGCCGCCGATCGCTCCTCGAACAATCAACACCGCCCGATTACTATCTAACAACCCGTTTTTAACATATTCTTCAGAAAAAGTTAATGCAAGATCTCCGTATATATTATCGTTTATCTTACGTTCCTCTGCTATATCGATTACAAACGGCTTATTAAAATAGCATATATCCAAGCCAAATTCGGTTGTTTTTACTTCTTTTTCGGCGTTTAGATATAAAATATTATCAGTCGGAACAAACTCGCTTTTAACCGGACCTATGCCGCTTCCTTCGGCGTTAGATTGTCCGCCTTCTATTACTATATCAAACGGTCTATTTAAAATACTCATTTAACTTTTCTCCTTTATGCAATAAAAAGCGTTACCTAATTCTCGGAAACACCGTTATTCTACATTTTGAAAACCCATACGGCGTAAGCTTAATTACTTCGGTTTTCTCGCCATGTTCAATTTTTGAAGGAATGGGCGGAGTGAAAACAAAATCACCTTTCGCTATTTCAAATTCCTTATCTTGCAACAAACAACGTTTTACGCTTTTGCGTTTTAAAAGTTTCCAATTTTTTACTTCAAACGCTTCAACCAAAATACTACCGTCGTTTTCTAAACGCACTTCGGCTTTGTCCGCGATTCCGTAATTCCATTTACCGTCGGGATATATTTCCCATGCTTTAAAATCCGCATTTGTGTTTTCATCTGCAGCATCTTCCTTCCATTTAGCGGGAACGTTCAACGTATATAATACCGCCCCCTTTGTAAACCATACGCCGTTATCTTTAAAATGCCTTAAAACATCGCTCTTTACGATAAGTTCAATACTGCAATCGCATGAAATCGATAGCGAAATATATCCGTTTCCTTTTTTATAATCGCACGACGTTCCGTTTTTTAAAACAATAAAATTTTTACACCATTTCGGAATACGCAGCGACAATGTAAACGTTCTTTGCGTTTTAATATCGAATACGATATTTTCGTCAAACGGATAGTTTGTTCTTTCTTTTATCGCAATTCCGTTAATTTCAAAATCAGCTGCTCCGTATAACTTAACAAATATTTCTTTTTCGGAAGCCGAAATCATATTCATAATATAATTCGGCATAAAACGGTTTACATTTCCGGTGCAACACGCAACAGCCGGACGCGGACGATACGTCATCCATTTTTCACCCTTAAAATATAAGTTATGGTTTGAATGGTTATCTAAAACAACTTGATTGACGCAAGAAAGATATTGCAAAGCCTTAAAGTCGTTAGTCACCGCGCCTAATCCTGCATTAAATACGCACTTTTCTATTTTATCTAAATAATCGGTGTTTTTAGTTGCCTCGTATAAATAATTTAAAGACCAAGTATAGTCTGTTACGCAACATGTTTCATGGCTTTCCATTATATTATTCGAAATCATAAACTCGCTGCTTGAATGAAGACCGTCGGGCAACATAAAAAACTTATCTATTTTTTTATATGCACAAACGCTTGCTTTTAAATACGCTTCTTTTTTTGTGTATAAATACAAAATTGCGCCGAGTTTTGAATATTCGTTATAGCCTACTCCGTGCGAACGAGGTTTTTTTGCAGAAATTGCTACTTTATCACACAAATCGTTGTCGCATTTTTTGTTGTATTCTTCATAAGACTTTTCCGCAAGAGCCAATAATCTTATGTCTCCCGTCTTACCGTAAAGCCAACACATTATTTCTACATTCAAGACATTTCGTCCGCGAGCAAAATCAACGGGGCAATCGATATAATGACGCGCCATTATTTTTATAATTTTTTCGTCTTTGCAATATTCATAAAAAGCCATACATGCTCTAAAAAACACTACGTGCGGCCACCTATCATCCTCTCCGACTGCAGCCTTTAACTGTTTCGGACCGACGTAGCCCCCGTCGTCATTTAGCAAAACGTTATAAATAATCGACTTGGCCTTATCTAAAGCCTTTTCGTCGTTTAGCAAAATCGCCGCGCGCGTATACCCGTCCAGCCAATATGCCGTTTGTTCATATACCCACCAATTAGGTTTACCGTCGTTTGTGTACACGTCGGGTTGTCCCCACTCAACTTTCCCGAAAGGAAAGCCTGCCACTTCAATATGTCCGGTTAATCCGTTCATTTGTTTATTAAGAAATTCTTTCATAAATTGTTGCGGTTCTATTTTCATTTTTTCTCTCCAAAGCGTTTTTCCATTTTATAGATGTGTTTTTGTTAAAACAAACGACATATCAGTTCGCGTA
>JAJWOJ010000217.1 GCA_021635425.1 Clostridiales bacterium
AATTATTTGTTCATTGCCTTTTCGACGGCAACCGCAACCGCAACGGTAGCTCCTACCATCGGGTTGTTACCCATACCGATAAGACCCATCATCTCGACGTGCGCGGGAACGGAAGACGAACCTGCGAACTGCGCGTCGCTGTGCATACGGCCCATCGTGTCGGTCATGCCGTAAGAAGAAGGACCCGCAGCCATGTTGTCGGGGTGAAGAGTTCTGCCCGTGCCGCCGCCCGAAGCAACGGAGAAATACTTCTTGCCGTTTTCAACGCACCACTTCTTGTAAGTTCCCGCAACGGGGTGCTGGAATCTCGTGGGGTTGGTCGAGTTACCGGTTATCGAAACCATAACGTTTTCGAGCTTCATGATCGCAACGCCTTCGGGAACGTTATCCGCGCCGTAGCATTTAACCTTTGCTCTGGGTCCGTCAGAATACGGTTTTTCGTAAACGACGGTAACCTTTTCGGTGTAAGGATCGAACGTAGTTTCTACGTAAGTGAAACCGTTGATTCTCGAAATAATCATAGCCGCGTCTTTGCCGAGACCGTTAAGAATAACTCTTAAGGGTTTGGTTCTTACGGTGTTAGCGTTAAGCGCGATTTTGATTGCGCCTTCCGCAGCCGCGAACGATTCGTGACCCGCTAAGAAGCAGAAGCATTCGGTATCGTCGGAAAGGAGCATCGCGCCGAGGTTGCCGTGGCCGAGACCTACTTTTCTGTTTTCCGCAACCGAGCCGGGAATGCAGAACGCCTGCAAACCTACGCCGATTTTAGCGGCAGCTTCCGCAGCCTTTTTAGCTCCGCTCTTTATAGCGATAGCCGCGCCTACGGTGTACGCCCAGACGGCGTTTTCAAAGCAGATAGGCTGAGTGCTTCTCACGATATCGTCGCAATCGACGCCGTGAGCAAGGCAGATTTCTTTGCATTCTTCGACGGAAGAAATGCCGTATTCTTTCAAAGTAGCATTGATCTTGTCAATTCTTCTTTCATATCCTTCAAATAAAGCCATTTCTTCTTCTCCTTATTCCTTTCTGGGATCGATGTATTTATAAGCGTTTTCGAATCTGCCGTAGTGTCCCTTGGCTTTTTCGTACGCTTCGTTGGGGGTGAGACCTTTCTTGATGAAATCGGTCATTTTGCCGAGCGAAACAAACTCGTAACCGATAACCTGCATATCCTCGTCGAGAGCCATTCTCGTTACGTAACCTTCAGCCATTTCGAGGTATCTCGTACCCTTTTCTTTGGTTCCGTACATAGTTCCGACCTGCGAGCGGAGACCCTTTCCGAGGTCCTCGAGACCTGCGCCGATTACGAGACCGTCATCGGAATAAGCCGACTGGGTACGACCGTAAACGATCTGTAAAAACAATTCTCTCATAGCGGTGTTGATAGCGTCGCATACAAGGTCGGTGTTCAATGCTTCCAGAATAGTCTTTCCGGGAAGAATTTCGGAAGCCATAGCCGCCGAGTGAGTCATACCCGAGCATCCGATGGTTTCGACTAAAGCTTCTTCGATAACGCCTTTTTTAACGTTGAGCGAAAGCTTGCACGCGCCTTGCTGAGGAGCGCACCAACCCACGCCGTGGGTAAAGCCGCTGATGTCGGTGATCTGTTTAGCTTCAACCCAAAGCCCTTCTTCGGGGATGGGAGCGGGACCGTGCTTAGGACCCTTCGCAACGCAAACCATATCCTTAACTTCGTTTGAATATTGCATAAATATTCCTCCAGATTTTTTTCGGTAAAAAACGCGCCGATAAGCCGTTCGGCGTTTGTCCGTGTCTATTATAGCATATCGAAAAAAATTTTACAATTATTATTTAAGCATAATTTTAAGATTTTTTGCTTGCTTTTATAATGTTTTAATGATAGAATAGAAATCGGCGGGCGGGTTTTCCCTTCCGCGGCTTAAAACATCAATTCGAGTCTCAGGCGAAACGCTTAGCCCGAAAGATAAAACGAGGTAAAAAAACATGAAAAACGTAATGGACGTTTTAGAGGAACGCGGATTCATCAAACAAACCGTTTACGGCGACGATTTACGGAAAAAACTCGGAACCGAAAGCGTTACGTTCTACGTCGGCTTCGACCCGACGGCGGACAGCCTTCATATCGGACACTATATTCCGATAATGGCGATGGCATGGATGCAGCGATACGGACACAGACCCATCGCGCTTTTCGGCGGCGGCACGGGCATGATCGGCGACCCTTCGGGAAGGTCGGATATGCGCCAGATGATGACGAGAGAAACTATCGACCACAACATCGCGTGCTTTAAAAATCAGATGTCCCGCTTTATAAATTTCGAGGGCGAAAACGGCGCGATCATCGCCAATAATGCAGACTGGCTTTTAGACCTTAATTATATAAACTTCCTGCGCGATATCGGCGTTTATTTCTCCGTAAACAAAATGCTTACGGCGGAATGTTTCAAACAGAGAATGGAAAAGGGGCTTACCTTCTTCGAATTCAACTACATGCTCATGCAGGGTTACGATTTTTTGCATTTGAACCGCGAATACGGCTGCTCGCTCGAAGTGGGCGGCGACGACCAGTGGTCGAACATGCTCGCGGGCGTAGACCTCATCCGCAGAAAGGAGCAGAAAGACGCTTACTGCTTAACCTGCACGCTTCTTTTAAACAGCGAAGGCAAGAAAATGGGCAAAACCCAGAAAGGCGCGCTCTGGCTCGACGAAAACAAATGCCCCGTTTACGATTTTTATCAGTATTTCCGCAACGTTGAAGACTGTAAGGTTGCCGAGTGCATGCGTCTTTTAACCTTCATGGACATGGACGAAATCGCCGAACTCACGAAATATAACGACGAAAGAATGAACGCCGCGAAGGAAAGGCTTGCCTACGAAGTTACCAAGCTTGTTCACGGCGAAGAAAAAGCCGAACAGGCGAGAAAACAGGCGAAAGCCGCATTCGGCGGCAATGCCGAGGACATGCCCTCATACGAAGCGAACGGCACCGACAATATTCTCGACATCATGGTAGGCGCGGGCGTTGCCAAATCCAAAGGCGAAGCGAGAAGGCTCATAGAAGGCGGCGGAGTTTCGGTAGACGAAACCAAACTCTCCGTAAACGACCTCACCCTCTCCCCCGATGTGAAAGCAAAAGGAAGCTTTATCCTTCACAAAGGCAAAAAAGTTCATATAAACGTTAAACTTTAAGCTTAAACGATATTCGAAAACCGACCTTTAGTCGCACCGCGAGTTAAGGTCGGTTTTTTTGCGTCCGAGGGTTTATTCCCGCCACGCGGAACACATTGCAAAAATCGCGCTATAAGTCGATTATCGACTGTTTTTGCCTCATCATCACTCAAGTGTTCGCACGCTTTTATAGTGAATTTTTTGAGATTTCCCGCATTTTTATAGCGAAATTCATATCGTTTTTATAGCGAAATTTATATCGTTTCGCGCGTTTTTATATCGAAAATCAGCGGACGGGGTTTGTTTTCGAATTGGCATGACGATATTTGCCGGGCGTCGTGCCGAATTTCTTTTTGAAGGCGTTGATGAAATAAGTTACGCTTTCAATACCCGATCGGTTGCAACATTCTTCGAGCGAACAGGACGTCGTCATGAGAAGATATGCGGCATAGTTGAGACGAAGAGACAAGACATATTCGGTAAGCGTTTCGCCGAACTCCGCTTTGAATTTCCTCGAGAAATAAATTTTGTTATACCCGAGTTCCGATCGGATAAGGTTTATCGCGTCGGGCTTGACGTAATTTTTATTTACTGCATTCATGGTCTTTCTTTTAAAACCCGAAATATTGTTGCTGTCGCCCGATTTCATGTAAATATAACTCAGAACTTCTATGAGAAGAATTTTTTCATATTGTTTTTTCTTGTTATCCGGGTTAACGTCGGACAAAAGAGTGTGTATCATTTTTTCGAGATGCGCTATATCCACATCCTCGAGCCTGAAACGTATTATTTTTTCGTTGAATATGTTTCCGAAAAAATTCGGTTCGATAAACTCGCATGCCGTATGCATTAAAGAACTGCGGATTACCAGATCCCTATGCTCGCAAGGCTCATCTTTTTTTCTGATAAACCTGTGAATAACGCCCGGACACATCAAAAACGCGTCGCCCGTGCTGAGTTCTTCTTTGCCGTTTTTATATCCGTCGCGCCACTCATGCGTCGCTTCGCCGTTCAGAATATAAAAAATCTCGAAAAAGGAATGATTATGAAAGTTTTCGTCCCTGTCTCCCGTTATATGAGTATGCAAGTCCGGAGACTCGGGAGCCATTGACATCGTATAAGTATC
>JAJWOJ010000218.1 GCA_021635425.1 Clostridiales bacterium
GATCAATATAACAACGGCTATCTTAACTACGCTCTCTTCGGCTGGGAAGCTCAGTATGACGGAATAGATTACTATAACAATAACATGCTCGCTTTAAAGGACGCGAACGGTAACACTCCTTCCAAAGAAGTTTTCCTTGCAAAAGACGGCAGATACGAAGCTCTGAAAGTTTTTGAAAAGGTAATAACCCCCTACAACTCTCATAACGACTGCACAAGCACAAGCTTCACGAAAGTTCAGACTCAGTATCTCAAAGGCGAAGCCGTTCTTACCATAAACGGAAGCTGGCTCATGAACGAATCGACGGGTACGAAAGACAATTTCGTTATGATGAAACTCCCCGTTATAAGCTCTATCGTCAATAAACTCGAAGATAAATCGATGAGCGACGCCACTCTTTCAAAAATCGTTGCGGAAATCGACGCAGGAAAAGAATCGAGCGAACTTTGCTCCGCGGGAGACTATGCGAGAATCAAAGAAGCGCGCAACGTCATGTACAACAACGCGGCGGAACAATACGTATTCATCCCCGAATACTCCAACGCGAAAGAAGGAGCTAAAGCCTTCCTTAAATACTTCTATTCCGACAAGGGAACAAAAACGTTCATGGAAACGGTTAAACTTCCCTCTGCGGTTAAGCTTGCGGACGAATCTTTGTTCGACGCTTCCAAACTCTCCGCATGGAATAAAGCTCAGTTCAACTTCTCCAAAGAACTTACTGCCGTTACGAACACTATGACGAAATCGCCCGTGTTCACCAACGCCAGCACGACTCAGCTTGCAAACCTCTTCTTCTGCCAGGCGCTCATCGCTTCCAACCCGAACGACTATAAAGGGGCGAACGCGCTTTGGGATCTGCTTACCGGAACGATAAACAAAAACTGGGACAATTGGAGTAAAAATGCGTAAAAACAACCTTAAATATATAGCAGCCGCGGCGGTTCTCGCAATCGCCGCAGGCGCGGGAATAAGTTCTGTCAACGAAGCGAAAATCGGAGCGGACGCCGGTTCTTCCAAAGTTTACGTCGTTTCCGAAGCTTCTATAACCAAGAATTCGATCAGCACGGGTACCTTCTTCATTTCGGGGGACGTAACCGCGGATAACGGCAAAGCCGTTTTCGGAAACGAAAAAGAAAATTCTTCTCTTTTTGCCAAAGCCAAAATTAGAAATCTCAAAGAATACGGCGTTGCGGAGATTTTCTCGATGAATTTAAAACTTAACGTCGCGGAAATTGCGGAAAACGGCAGATATTCGGTATGCTTCGGTTTGAAAAACCTCAAAGATTATATAGGAGCGGCAAATTCGTTCGACGTGGAATTCACTTATAGCGACGGCATGTACGTCGGCGTGAATTATTACGACGCGAACGGAAATCGGTCTTCTATATACAAAAAGCAGAAATTCGGCGCGCTTAACTTAGGCAAAGAAATCTCTTTAAGCGTTACGGTCACCACCGGCAACAAACTCACCGTTAAAATCAACGGCGACGCTTACGTTTCCGGCAAGACGATAAACGACGCGACAGGTTACGTCGCTTTCTATTCGGAAGGCAGAAACAGAGTTTCTTTATACGACGCCGAAGTTATAAGTTATAAATACGACGCGCCCGAAACGATCGATTACGTCGAGACCTTCGAAAACGGTTATAACGCAAACGTCTTCTCGTCTCAAAGCAAAGCTTCGCCGATGAGTCCTTCTTCCCTTTCGGTAGAGGACGGCAAACTCGTGTTCAGAAACACCGCGGAAGCTTATTTCACTACGAAATATCAATATTCCAATTTCGAACTTACTTTCGATATTTCGGACCTGTACAACGAGGCGGAATTCAACGAATTCGGCGAACCGACGAAGCTTATCAGCAACTGGTTCGGAATAGCTTTCGGGGTCGATACAATAGATCAGCCCGCGTCTGCCACCGTCCCGCTTTCGAGCTGGCTTCACTTCGAAGGCGTACCCATTTACTCCAACCCGCCGTACGGCGAAGACCATACGAAGGTTTGGGAAAACCCGAGATACGTAATGTGGGAAACGGGCAACGCGAGAGACATTCAGCCGATGTACGGCGCGAACGGAAAATCGTTCAGTCTCTGGAATAAAAACGACGTCCGCGGAAACACAGTCAACGTAAAATTTACCATGACGGACGGGCTTGTCGAACTTTATTACCGCATCGACGGCGACGACGATTGGGGTACGCCTTATTATTCTTACGACCTCGGCGCGGTCCGCACGGGATACGTGAGAATATTTACATGGGGAGATACGGAACTTAACCCGAAGGGAATGGCGTATCAGGCGATGGCAAACTTTAAAATCGATAATTTCAGCATTAAAAACACCGACGACGAAGCGGCTAAAAAGGTTGCGGAAACTCCCGATTATAAAAGCAATATCAGAGATAAAACGCCCGATTTCGATTATACGACCGTTACGGATAAAAACGACCTTTTAGGCGAAAAACTCAAAAACGGCGGAACGGGAACAAAAAAAGCTCCCGCAAACGACGCGGGAATGACGGTATCCGCAAAAGGTTGCGGCTCGTCTTTCGGAGCCGGTGCGGCTCTTGCCGCGCTTATCCCCGCAGGCGTAATCCTTTTAAGGAGGAAAAACGATGAAGAATAAAAAACTTTTAGCCCTTTTGCTTGCGGGCGTAACGACGTTTGCATGCGCTTCCTGCGGAAATACGGACAATCCGGGAAATTCGTCGGGCGGCGGCTTAAAAAACACCGTGGTTCTTTATAAAGACGGAATGAGTTATACGGAGAGCGAAAAAACAGCAGAAAACGAAGTTTATGCCCTTTCTTACGAGATAATGGGCGGAAGCGACGTTATGCCCATCGGCGGATTCTATGCGCCGTATGCCTCGGGCGGAAGCATCGAAGGCAATCCTTCTCCCGATTTCCTTACAGATTATTACCACAAAGTTTTAAGCGAAGCGGGCATAAACATGTTCATATACTCGGTTGACAGACATTCTTACGGTTCGGCAAACGAAAACGTCAATAAATCTCTCGATCTCTGCGAAAAATATAACATCGGTTATTTTGTAGACAGCTTCTGGGTTATGAATCAGCTCGGCTCTCACACCGATGATTATCCGCTCGACAAAATGACTCTCGGCACGGCTCAGGGAAAGAAAATCCTTGAAAACATCGTCGACGAACTTTCGAAAAACGGAACGAGAAAGAGCTTTTTGGGGCTTCATTCTTACGACGAACCGTTCACCGCTCAGCTCGACAATATCGGAGTGCTGTCCGACGCATTCTATTCGGCTTCCAACACGAAAGGGCTTGACATGTACCTGAACGCGCGCGGCTACTGGGCGGGCGAAGATAACTTCTGGGGATATTCCAGTCCTATCGAATTCGGCGAATATATCGACGAAATATTCAAAGTCGCAAAGCCGAGAATGCTTTCGGCAACGCAATATCCGTACATTTCCGCGCAAACTTCCGAAGCCGTTCTCACTTCGCTTATGTATAACATTCTCGCGCAGTACAGATCGTATTCCAAAAAATACGGCGTACCTTTCTGGAGAATGTTGCAGGCGGGCGGACAATGGAACGACGAGTTGCAATGGATCGAATCAAAAGACCCGTACCCTTCCGAGGGCGAACTTTTATACGACGTGAACATGGCTCTTTGCTACGGCGCGAAAGCCATTCAGTATTTCCCGCTCATCCAGCCCTTCCACTTCTCTTACGAAAAGGGCGGCACTTACGATTTCACCAACCGTAACGGGCTTATCGGCGCGGACGGAAACCTCACCCGCTGGTATTATTACGCAAAGCGCGCGAACACTCAGGTTCAGGCTGTTGACGAATACCTCATGCACTCCTCGTCCGAAAAAATTCTCGTTCACGGAGACAAGGCAATCGAAGCGATCATCACGGCGGGCAAGCCCACGGACGACATAGTTGCCGCGGGAGACTACCGTCAGCTCAAATCGGTTTCGGGCGACGACGCTATCGTCGGATGCTTCAACTATAAGGGCAAAACCGCGCTTTACGTCGTGAATTACAGCAGAACGGCAAAAGCAAACGTCAATCTTTCCTTCGATAAGAATAATTACAGATACACGGTTATTCAAAGAGGCGCAACGGCAGACGTCGTTGGCGGACAGATTCCGCTCACGCTCGACGCGGGCGAAGGCGCGCTCATCGTTCTCGCATAAAGATAATTTAAAGACAAAATAAAGACAAAAGAATTTTATGAAATTCACTAAAATCCTTACAGCCGAAAACGCAGACGAATGCATTGTATATTCGGCGA
>JAJWOJ010000219.1 GCA_021635425.1 Clostridiales bacterium
AACGCAAATCCGTTATATCCGGTCGTCGGGCAGTCCCGGCAAGCCCCGTAATCGACGTGGTTTGTAAGAAAAAATAAAATTCACTATTCGTATCTCTTGCCATATCTGCAAGATTTTTAAGATATGGATAGTATTTTTGCAAACGACTTGCGGTCGGATCTATAGCCAAAGGATAATCGTCTCCGGAGACACACTTATTCCCCATGTTTTCGGTAAGCAACTGTTTGTATTTTTCTAAATATATCTCGCCTTCCGAACCGATTAACCCGCAAGGACAGTTTACATAAAACCATTTATTCGGGTACTTTTTTTTGAAAAGTTTTAATTCTTCCGATAATTCTTGTAATTCCGCAGCAGTTAAAGGCTCGTCTGCATTTGCTCCGTTAAATCCAACTATTTCGGAATAGTCGTTGGAATCTGTACTAAAAGGCGTTCTGTTTACTATTCCTTCGAGAGAATGTTTTCCGCATAGTTCAATCGCGGACTTTAATTGTTCAGAGCCGAGTTCTGCCCCATATTTGGCGTCTACATATAAGTGTGTGTATCCGCACTCTTTTACCCAACGATATTGTTCGTCGCTGATAGACGGAGACCAGAAGGCAAAAAATTTAAATTGTTTTTTATTGTTTTTCTTCATTTACAATTTATACCTCGCATGCATTTCGGTGAAGTAAAGAATGATACTAAAATACACGCTGCTTTTCATAGTTTAGACTATTTCCAGAATTTTCTCGTAATCTCTGAAATCCGAAACGATAATGTCCGCACCGGCCTTCTTTAATCTTTCATACTTTTGCATATTGAACGATATATCGTTGCATCCGATAACGTCGTTGCTCGCAACTCCTATTGTAAACGCACCCTTTTCCTTTCCGAGAGCAATCTCCACCTTTCCGTCACCGACGACCATCAATCCGTCGTCGTATTTTACAAGTTCTTTTAAAACCGCCTCTTTACAGCAACAATCCGAACCGTCAACCGCACCTTTTATTTTTGTAAAATATTTATCAAGTCCCAAAAGTTTTGCCTCAAGTTTAACGTCTTTTTCGTCGGTTCCGCTTGCAGCATACATTTTTATCCCCTTGCTTTGTAACCCCGATAAAAATTTTTCACATTCAAATACTTTATATATGCTCGGATCAACTTCTCCGTTTTGTATTTTTTGCTTGCGTTTGTCAACGTCTATCATCAACCGTTTTAAATATTCGGCTTTATACTCCCAAGGATCTAATGCTTTTTTTCCGCGTTTCTCTATCGTTTCGGCAAGCCAACGCATCTGCAAAATTGTTTGTATACCCGTAGATTCGTCTATATATTTTTTCACCAAAGATTTTACTTCGTTGTCTTCTCCCGGAATCAATTCGCACATCATCGGTTCCATAACGCTTTCCCACCCCGAACGAAGTTTAGAAAGAGTTCCGTCAAAATCGAAAACAGCAGATTTTATTTTTATACGGTTATCAACCTTTGTTAAAATTTCCATTTTTCGCCTCATTCACTTGCTTTTGCAAAATCGGTAACCATAATTTCAGATACGTCTATCTGTTCGTTCGACGAGATAACTACCGTTTTTTCTTGCTCCGCCTCGATATCTAAATAGTTGTCCGAATAATCGTATTTATAATTTTCAGGCAAAGAAATAAAAACAGATTTTGCAAACTTGTTTGCTTTTATCGTTACAGTCGCTTTATTTCCTTCAGTTTTCGCCACAACCGTATAATCGCTTATAAATCGGCAATTGTGCCAAAAATCAAGAGAAAATACATTTGTTTTGGTTTCGCCGTTTACGGTATATGTAACGAATAAATAACTGTTTTTCGTTTCGATATCCTTATTTATTTTCGAAACAAACGCTTTTTCCGTTCCGATCGTCGCTGTTCCGTTTATGCTCCAAACGACTTTACCGTCTAACGACTTTTGCCCGTATTCGAATTTTGCGTTTACTTCTTTCATAGTGTCATTTACGCCGACCAACAAAAGTGCGTTATCTTTATTTTGAACAAACGTCATTAAAACGGGCGCATACGACCGAGCCATTTGATAATAAGCCTGCTTTGGTTCGGTATAATAATCAATTACTGCCCATGTTCCGGTCGGCCACATATCCGAATACATCCAATTCATATATCCGGATGTAATTCCCTTATTGCATCTTTGAAACTCTATTTCGCAACGAATCATTTCCGCGTGCGCGGTCATACCCTTTGCGACAAACGAGTCTAATGTTTTTGATTCGCCGTATAATTCGCTTGCGAACCTTTTTTCTGCTTCGCAGAACATTATTTTCTCGGCGGCATAAGGATTAGTCAACATTCTGTCATTCCACATTTTAGTCATCGGCCATAAATCTTCTTTCGGAAAAATTCTCTCGTACGACTGACGACTCACCGGGCCTAAAGACGCATTTTCCGACGCAAACGGAACCACCTCGCGCGAAACAAGTTTTCTATATTGCAAAACGCCGTTTATTATTGCCGGTTCAAACGAACTAAAATGCGTTTCACCCGAATTTTTATCGTTTGCGATATCGGTCCAACTGCACGGGCTTTGGCGCGCATACGGGCGGGTTCCGTCTAAATGTCCGACTAAACCACGCAGCGTCACGTCTACGAAATTATCTCCGCATTTTATCATGCTTCCGAACGAACCTGTTTTTTCGTTTCCGCCACACCAATATACGATAGACGGATAATTTCTTAAACGCTTAATCTGATATTCACATTCTTCGATAGTATTTTTCAACCAGTCTTCTTCGGCGTCCGGAATGTCGGCGCACGCAAACATGAAGTCTTGCCAAACCATAATTCCGAGTTTGTCGCAAGTTTCATAAAAAATTTCGTTTTCGTAAACACCGCCGCCCCATACGCGTAACATATTATAATTTGCTCTTTGTGCCTGCGAAATCAGTTTTATGTATTTTCCTTTTTTTATTGCTCCCGTAAAACAATCGACGGGAACCCAATTCGAACCTTTTATAAATACGTTTTTACCGTTTATCTTTATTTGATATCCGAGCATTTCGTTGTCGAGCGCTTGTTGCACCAATTCAACAGACCGATACGCCATATAGCCTTCTTTTACGGAAATTACCTGACCGTCGCGTATTAGTTCGATTTTATACGCATATAAAGGCTGTCTGCCGTAACCGTTCGGCCACCATAACTCGGCGCTCGGATTATCGAACGCAACGAAATGCCTACGCCCCTTTACTTCAATTGTTTTAGATTTTATATTTTTAAGCTCGCCGTCCGGCGTTTCGGAAAGTGAAAACTTCAGTTCATCTTTATGCGGATTTTTTATCTCTACAAAATTGCCGTTATTATCATAATGCGAGCGATAACAATAATTCAAATCTACCACAAAAATCGCTTTTTTATCCATGCCGGCAACATAACGAACATCGCTAATGCACTCTTTCGATTCAGAAAAAACAATAACGTCTTTCCATATGCCGTATCCGGGGA
This sequence comes from Clostridiales bacterium, assembly GCA_021635425.1. GTDB lineage: Bacteria > Bacillota > Clostridia > Christensenellales > Borkfalkiaceae > UBA10281. Next base: position 3,465 of record JAJWOJ010000219.1, read on the forward strand.
TATTAGCCGCCCAATCCCAACCGAAATCGCATTGCTTCTTGCGGAGAAGTACGCGCGGAATATTGAACACACCAAAATAGTTTTTACAATCTATATTTTCCATTTTTGTAATGGTAGATTGCATTTTTACTTCTATAACATTCCCCTTTTCTTTCGCCACATTCGAAATATCGAATTTATACGCTTTAAACATATTATCGGTTTTTCCGATTAACCTACCGTTTAAATAGATATCCGAAAATAAATCGACACCTAAAAAAGTAACGTACAAGTTTTCCTTATTTTCGTCGATTTTTTCGGGCAAATCAAACGTAGTCGTGTATATGTAATCTTTTCGACATAAATCATAGCACTTGTGATGATTATATCCATAATACGGATCGGCAATTAAACCTGCCTTATATAGATCGTTTGTAATATCACTCGGAACATTAACCGTAATATTCGTATCCGTTTCTTTTTGGATTAATTGCCATTGCTTTAAACAAAAATTCATCTTATATCTCAAATAATGTAGCCGTTTTCAAGAACAAAAACAAACAGTTCCATCTACACTTTACTCCTCTATTTTAATTATACCATACACCTTTTTTGATTTCAATAATAATAATTGCAAAAAAGTTCTCTAAAATTGCAAATAAATCTGAACACATATCTTATTTAAACATTGCTCAAGTAATGTATGAATTATCAAACCACGTATAACATTTAAAAAAATAAAATTTAAATATAAATATAGCGTTTAGTTTTACTACCAATTTTTTTAACAAATTCAACCGTTCTGTGCCTTATTA
>JAJWOJ010000220.1 GCA_021635425.1 Clostridiales bacterium
GAGCAACTGACTCTTAATCAGTGGGTCCGGGGTTCGAGTCCCCGAAGGTGCACCAGCAAAAAAGACAGGTTGAAAACCTGTCTTTTTTGCTGGTGTACCTTAAGGGGACGAGTACGCGGCACAGCCGTAACATTGGCTATCGGAAAAAGAAAAAAGTGCCGTCGTTCGCATTCGCGTAAGCGAATATTGCCGAGGGTTCCCGCAAGCGGGAAACGGCAAAGTCTCCCGAAGGTGCAAAATGTCGAGAGGTTATAAAACCTGTCTATTTTGGTTCTAAAATAAATGTTGAAGTGTTTTCCTCACACCACAACATTTGACTTTGAGCCTATTTTTCTTGACAAATTGAAATTTTTGATGTATAATGCAAATGTAAGCATATGCGGGGTATATTTTCCGTGCGGAGCATACAAAACACTGAATCGATGATTTTCGGAGAGTAAGCGTAAACAACAAAACATTCTTTTGCGGCGGCTATTATGATAGGTTATATCGGTTATCCTCTGCGACGGGCTGAATAAATGTCTTTTATAATGTTTTTTTGCGCATACTTTTCGGGGTATGCGTTTTATTTTTGCGGGAGGCGAAACAATGAGAATAGGAGTTATCGGAATAGTAATCGAAAAGGACAGAACGTCCGCGGTGGCGGTAAACGAAGTTTTATCTGCTTACGGCGATTATATCGTCGGAAGAATGGGCGTACCCGACAAAGAAAACGAAGTTTACGTTATAAGCGTTATCGTCAAGGCTTCTAACGAGATTTTTTCCGCAATGACGGGAAAGCTCGGTAAGATATTAAATGTAAAAGTAAAATCGGCTGTAACCTCGTGCGAGGTAGGCTGAAGGAGAAAAGCAAAATGAAAAAATTTTTATCAATGTTAGTAGCGGCTATGATGATTTTTGTCATCGTGTCTTGCGGTCATGTTGGCGGAACGAGCGGTAATTCCGGATCGTCGGCAAACGGAAATTCTGATATTTCAGAATCGGTTACGAAAGTTTCTAAAACGTTCTCTATGGGTGTCGTCAATGGCGCGCCTGCTCTTGCGGTTGCAAATATCGCGGGCGGTTTCGATTTTTCCGATGAGAAGAACGATGTAAAAACGAACGTAAACGTAGAAAAAGACGCTCCTGCCGTTATCGCGGGGCTTACCAATGGAACTTACGATATGGCGATATTGCCCTTAAACGTCGCTTCCAAACTTTATAACGCGGGAAAGCTCGGCGTTAAACTCGTTTCGGTGAATATTTTCAGCGTTCTGCACGTTCTTACAAAGGGAGAATATAACAATCTGAACGATATGAAAGGTAAGGTCGTATATACGGTCGGCGCGGGCGGAACTCCCGAGGTTGCCTTGAAAAACATACTTACGGCTAACGGAATTAAGTTTGCGGACGGAGATAAGGCTGCCGATTCCGAAACCGTTTATATCAACGCTGTTACGGAGGCGCGGCTCGTAATGCTTGCGCTGAAAGAAAAAGAAGGAGCGGACTTTGCGATTCTCGGCGAACCTGTCGTTTCTCAGGCAATGGCGAAGACGGGTGCGAAAATAGCTTTTTCCGTCGAGGACGAATGGAAAAAGGCTCACCCCGGAGTCGGTTTCGTTCAGGCGGGCTTGATTGTTAAATCTGCGGTTCTGGATAATTACGGCGGATATGTCGATGCGCTTATAGAGAAAATGGGAGAAAACAATGCTTACGTCAACGAGCATGTCGAAACGGTTTCGGATGAACTTAAACTCATAAACGCAACACTTCCCAAACTTTCCGCCGAAACGTTAGCTAGGTGTCTTATCGGAGCGGATAAGGCTTCCATTCGCAGAGCGGATATCGAGGCGTTTCTTAAAGCGTTGAATCCCGCAGATTACGGCGGAAAACTTCCCTCGGACGATTTTTACGCAAGATAAGGATTGTATAATAAATGAAAAAGAGCATAAAAAGTTCGCTCGCGATTATATCGGGAATTGTTTTTATAATAATTCTCTGGTATATCACGGCGGGGATTTTTAACGACGATATGATTGCGCCGGCACCGCATGCGGTTATGAAACAATTTTTTGCAATTCTTGGCGAAAAGTCGGTCTATAAGTCGATTATCGGCACATTGTGGCGTTCAACGATAAGTTTTTCGATATCGTTTGCCGTGGCATTGGCGCTTGCCGTAATCGCTTCGTTTTCGCCGTTTGCGGAAAAGTTTTTTTATCCGCTTGTGGCGATTGTACGCGTTGTTCCTGCCATGAGTGTGATTTTGTTGTGTCTTATCTGGCTTCGTTCGTCGAAAAGTCCGATAGCCGTTTCGTTTATAGTTATCTTCCCGATGCTGTATTCGGCAATTTTAAACGCGTTGAAAAACCGCGATAAAAATCTTATACAAATGCTTAAAGCTTATAACGTTAAGCCTATGAAAGTCTTTTTCGGAGCGACTCTTCCCGATGTGGTGGGAAAGCTTTTTCCCGAATTTGTGTCCGTATTTGCGTTTAATATAAAGCTCACGATAAGCGGCGAGGCTTTGGCATATACGAAGCAAAGCATCGGCAGGGAAATGTATGCGGCGAATTCAAATTTTTTAACGGGCAGACTTTTAGCTCTCACCGTTATTGCCGTTCTTTTGTCCGTTGCGCTGGAATTGTTGTTTAAAGGTGTGTATTATCTTATAAAAAAGGGGATAAAAGAGCATGGTCGTAAAAAAACTTTGCAAGCGTTACAGGACTGAGAGCGGCGAAAAGATCGTTTTCGATAATTTTTCCGCGGAATTTAAAGACGGAAAAGTAACCGCAGTTATGGGTAGTTCGGGTATAGGAAAAACGACGCTTTTAAATTGTATTGCGAAACTTACCGATTATGAAGGCGAAATTGCGGGAGTCGGCAGCTCAGCATACGTCTTTCAGGAAGACAGGCTTATTCCCGATAAAACCGTTTACGATAATATAGATTTCGTTATGCGGACGGAAGACGCTGACGAGAGAAAAAAGAGAATAAAAAACGCTCTTTCCGTAACCGAACTTCTGTCCGAAGCGTTCAGATACCCCTCCGAGCTTTCGGGGGGACAAAGAAAAAGAGTGTCTCTTGCCAGGGCTTTTGCATGCGGCAGAGAACTTATGCTTTTAGACGAACCGTTATCATCGTTGGATATAGGATTGAAATTCAGAATATTCGACGTAATGAAAAAGGTTTTTAAAAGCGATTCGAAAACGGTAATTATGGTAACTCATGACGTAGACGAAGCGTTGACTTTGGCGGATGAAATCGTGATTATCGATAAAGGCGGTGTGGCTTACCGAAAGGGGTTTTCGACCGATTTGTTCGATCGGGATATTACTGACGATGAATGCAACCGGATAAGAAAAGAAATAATAGAAATTTTAAAAGCATAAAAACAAAAAACATAAGCCGCTTCGGAATCCGAAAATTCCGAAGCGGCTTAAAAAATACATAAAATTAAGTTTTAACCTTTAACGATAAAGTTGACGAGTCTGCCTTTGACGACGACGGCTTTAACGATTTGTTTTCCTTCCACCATTTTAGCAATGGTTTCGTTTGCAAGCGCGATTGATTTTATTTCGTCTTCGTCTGCGTCTTTGGAAACGTTAATCTTTGCTTTAACCTTGCTGTTTAACTGAACGGCAAGTTCGATTTCGTCTTTAACGAGCGCGTTCTCGTCGCAAACGGGGTATTCTTCGAGAAATACCGATTTCTTGTTTCCGCGTTGCGACCAGAGTTCTTCAGTAAAGTGCGGAGCGCACGGCGCGAGAAGAAGAATAAGAGTGTCGGTTGTCTTTCTCAATATATCGTCTCTTCTGCCTTCGATGCCGTCGTATTTATAAATCGCGGTAACGAATTCCATAAGCCTTGCAATCGCCGTGTTAAACGAAAAATTGTTCATATCTCTGTCAACGTTTTTTACGCAATAAGCTTCGGCGTAGAGAAGTTCTTTTTCGTTTTTTCCGAGCGGAATATCCGCGTTAAACGGCTTATAGCCGCTTGTTTTTGTGATGATGCGTTCAACTCTCTCGACAAATTTCGCGAGCGATTTAATTCCGTTATCGTCCCACGGACCGCCTGCCGTGTAGTCGAAGCCGAACATAAGGTACATTCTGAAAACGTCCGAACCGTAGGTGTCGATGTATGAGTCGGGCGAAACGACGTTTCCTCTCGATTTGCTCATTCTCATTCCGTCGGGTCCTAAAATTATCCCTTGATGAGTGAGTGATTTAAACGGTTCGTCGAAATTGAGAT
>JAJWOJ010000221.1:0-593 GCA_021635425.1 Clostridiales bacterium
TCAGTATTTTAAGGTAAATGTTAGAGACTGTACGTTTTCTGGAAACGTTTCCTGTGAGGGAAACGGCTATTCGGGCGGACTTGTCGGGTATGCGTCGGGCGGATTACTGCTATCGGGAAATACCGTTTCGGCGGTTCTTAAAGGTGCGGAAGCCAGAGCGGGTACCGCGTTGGGCGTGCGCGAGGCGTATTCCGGGTTGGGCGGAAGCGCGGGAAGAAAGGAAAGCGCGGAACTTTCCGGCAACGATCTTTCGAGGGTTGCGCGTGAGGACGGAAAAACCGTCGGCGAAATATATGAAGATATTTGAAGGGAGGATTTATTATGAACGTTTTTAAAAAATTAACGGCTTTGTTGCTTAGTTCTGCGGCGGTGTTCGGTTGTCTTGCGGGGTGCAGGGCATCGAACGACCCCAATACATTATACATAAACGCTTTCGAGGGCGGATATGGCGTTAAATGGTTGTACGCGCTGGGAGAAGAATTCGAAAAGAAAAACGAGGGGATTACGGTTAAGATCAACGAAACGAGCGACGATTCCACCTTTTCCACCATGCTCACGTCCGGCCGTTCCACGGCGGACATCGTATTCGAGCG
>JAJWOJ010000221.1:603-4188 GCA_021635425.1 Clostridiales bacterium
TTTGGGACAGAATTTTTCGCCCTACCGTTGTAGGAAACACGACGTACGATCCTATTCTGGAAGATCTGACGGATATTTATAACGCGAAAATTCCCGGAGAGGACGTTACCATCGCCGAAAAACTTCCGGAAGACGTGCGCGCTTATTACGAAACGGACGGAAAATATTATCATTTTAATTGGGCGGCAGGTATGATGGGGCTGCTGTATAATAAAAATGTCTGGAGTCCTTCATGGAAACTTCCGCGCACGACGGACGAGCTGATTTCTTTGGCAGACACTATCAAAAAAGCGGGGAAAGTTCCTTTCGTCTATTCGCTGAAAGATTCTTATTGGGGGATTTACGTCGTCTGGGCGGCGCAGTACGAAGGGTTGGAGGCGATGGCGGCTTACGACGAGGGGTACGCGCCGAACGGCAAAAGATACGTTCCGGAACTTGCCCTCTATCCGGGGTTCGAGAAAGCATTGAAAGTTCTTGAAGTATTATTGAAGGATGAAAACGGGTACTGTCATTCCCGAAGCAAAGAAGTGGACTTTACGATGGCACAGAATATGTTCCTTGAAGGGGACGCTGTTATGCAGGCAAACGGAGATTGGATAGAAAGCGAAATGCGCGCTAATTTTGCGGAGGGAGAAACGGACATCGAATTTATGAAAATGCCCGTCATCAGCAGCATCGTCGATAAGTGCCCGTCCATCACCGGTACGGAAGAAGAAAAGGAAGCGAAACTTTGCGCGGTGGTCGATTATGTGGACGGCGTGGACGGGGCAACTCTTCCCGATGGGGTGACGCAGCAGGACGTAGAATATATCCGTTCGGCGCGCTCGATGATGCAGACGATCGGACAAGATCACAGCGCTTATATCCCCGTCTATTCCACGAAAAAGGATATAGCGAAAAAGTTCTTTCAATTTATGGCGAGCGACGAGGGAATCGAGATTTACGTAAAATCTTCGGGCGGATACAGAACAATGTTTGAATACGATTATTCGAAGAGCGAATTACAGAACGAAATGTCTCCGTTCATGAAATCGACGAACGCGTTATTCGAACAATCCGCACACTATTTTATGCCGATGAAAAATAAGATTTTTTCATTGACGGGTATGCAGTTCATGGAAAACGGTCTCGTTGACGTAGAGGTTTATTTATCCGCTTCCAATCCGAAAGATTACAAGTCCGCAAGCGATATTTTCCTTGCTAATTACAAGTATCTTGAAAAGGAATGGACGAATTATCTCAACACCGCGCAGATCGGCAAATAAACGTGAAAGATCGGAGGGAAACTATGCGGCACATCAATGGCAGGGCGATCGTTTCGGCGGGATTTTTATCCGTGGCTTTCGTACTCGGCGCGGCATGCGATAAAACGGAAACAACGGGGAACGCCGAGATCTGGTCGACTTATAATACGACGAAAGTAATGAAAGAGAAACACGATTATGAGAAGTTTGCGCCGAAAATCGAAGTTTCGATGGCAAAGAGCGAGGTGGAAGGCGCGCAACTTGTAATCACGCCCGATTACGACGTAAAAAGTTATACGCTTACCGCGTCCGACCTTGTCAGCGGCGAGAACGTATTTCCGGCAGAAAACGTGCGCGTGTATAAACAGGGTTACGTGAACGTAACAAGCAAGACGCCCAACCAGACGAATGAAGCCTATCCCACCGGGTGGACGCCGGATATGCTCCTTCCTATGGAAAAAGCGGTGGAATACAGGGAAAACACCATAGAAAAGGGGTGCAATCAAAGCCTCACCGTTGAATTTTCTTCCACGGTGTCTACTCCGGCAGGAACTTATACGGGGACTTTCGCTTTAGACGTAGACGGTAAGAAGACGGATATTCCCGTTTCCGTGAACGTCTGGGATATCGACGTGAGCAAAACGTACGGCAAAAGTTGCTTTGCATACGGGGATTTCGACGATAATCTTCTTCCCGGCGAACTTTCCAATACGGCAGAGTTAAGAGCGGCGTATTACGAGTTTTTACTTGATAACCGTATTTCTCCCGCCAATTTTCCCGAGGGATCGGAACAACTTCCCGAAGCGTTCGTGGAACAATTTCTTACATATAAAGATCATCCGTATTTCAACAGCTTCGGGTTCCCCATTCGCAGAGGACGTAGCGCTTACGACGTAAATACGGAGAGTCTGCGACAATACGTGGAGCCGATCGTGCGGCTTTGCACGCCCGGAAACGTTTACGTCGATATGGCGTACTACTATCTCGTGCCTATCGACGAACCCTCTTCGGAGGCAGCCTTTAACGCGGTGGATACCTATCGGGTAAAAATAGACGAGATGGAAGAAAAAATTCTTGAAGCGCTCGACGAGGACGGATTCTTCGATTCATTCAAAAAGGATTACACGGAAGAGGAAATCGCGGCGTTCCGCACGACGCTGTGCGAAAGCGTACGCAATATTCCGCAAATTGTAACCACGCCTTATAACGATACGCTTAAAGATAGAATTAACACGTATTGCCCGCCCATTCAGTATTACAATACGGAATATGAACGCGCATTGTATGCGCAGAACGCGGAAACGACGGGCGGAGAACAGTGGTTTTATACCTGTATGCAACCCGTTTATCCGTATCCGAGCTTTCATATCGACGATTATCTGATCGGCGCGCGCATACAGAAGTGGATGCAGGCGGCGTACGGCGTGGAGGGATACCTTTATTGGGAAAGTTCCTCTTACAAGAACGTATCTCAGGACAGACTGACAGATCCGTATACCGATCCTAACCGTTTTTACTACGGTTCTCAGCCGTTCCCCGGAGACGGATACCTCACCTATCCCGGTTATAAATACGGGGAAAGAGGACCTATTTCCTCCCTTCGTCTGGCGGCGTACCGGGACGGGCAGGAAGACATGGATATGATCTGTGCGTTCGGGGAACTTCTGGAAAAATACGGGGCGTATTACGGCACGGAATTTTCGGCAAACGACGTGCTTGAAACGCTGTACGGAGAGATTTTCACGGGCAGCGTATACAACTCGCAGGACGCGGCTTTTTATGCCGTAAGAGAGAATCTTGCCAAATTGTATCTCTCGGCGGCGAGCGAAGGGAAAATCGTTGTCTGTTCTCCCGTAATAAACGGCACGCACAGCGTGACGGACGTTTACGTAGCCGCAGGATACAACGCGGAGATCAACGGGGTTGCCGCTTCGGCGGAAATTGCGGGGGAAGGAAAAAGATATCGCGTTATCAACGATTTGCAACAGGGCAGGACGACGCTCCGCATCGTTGTAAAAGACGAAAAAGGCAACGTTGCCACCGAATACGATGTGTTCGTTTCAGACAGACTCAATGAAGCAAAACTTTCCCAAAATACGGTGTTTGTCAGCGCGGATTCTTCGTTTGCTCTCACAGAGGAGGGGGCGTCGTTCTCGATTGTTTCTCTGAAAGAGGGAAGTTTAATCGATCTTGTTTCGTTCGTTCCGTATGCGTCTTTCTCCGCTTCTCTTTTCGGAGGATTCGATCGGATAAAGGATATTAAGTTCACGATAGTAAACACGGGGGAAGTCGATCTTGAATTGACCGTGCGCCTTGCGTTTGGCGAAAGTAAGTTCGATTA
>JAJWOJ010000222.1 GCA_021635425.1 Clostridiales bacterium
TAAAGCGCGGAAATATCGGCGTTTTGGCGGGTTCAAACGCAATCACTTGTGGCTACGTTATCGGATTTTCTTCGATAAGCGTAAATCTTTTTATTTTCTTACCGTCCGGCAAAACTACGACCTCGCTCCACATGGATAGCGGTCTTACCCATATTCCGCCGTCGCCGTACAAAGCTTTATAAACAACTTTCTTTTCAAGCGTTTCGCTGTCGGTCGCAATGAAGAGCAGTTCATATTTATTGCCTTTATAGTGCTGATAAATTCCCTTTTTCGGATAAGATAACGTTAAATCTGCGGCGTTCATAAATCACCAGTCTTGACGGTCGCTTATCTTAACGTCGTCGTAATAGTCGAAATATCTGCGCTTGAAATCGGAATTCGGGTCGGGCTTTTTCGGCTGTTTTTTTGCCTGAGTTTTCCGAGGCTCGGTTGAGCCGTTTTTGCCGATATCCGTTTCGATATCTGTTTTGTTGTTAGTATTTTCAAACATTATTTACCTTATATTTGGTGAGATAGACCATTAAAACGGCTATATCCGCGGGGCTTACGCCCGAAATTCTTGAAGCCTGCCCTAAGTTTTCGGGGCGGATCTGATTGAGTTTTTCCTGCGCTTCGAGCCTTAAACCCTTTATTGCCGTGTAGTCGATATTCCCGGGCAAAGTTTTTTCTTCGAGTTTTTGCGCCTTTTCTATCTGTTCCAAGCCTTTTTTAAGATACCCTTCGTATTTTGCGTCAGTTTCCACACGCTCCAGAATATCGTAGGGATAGCCTTCGAAAAGCCCGAAATACTTGCATATATCTTTAAGCGGAATGTTCCTTTTTATCATGTCGATAGGCGAAAGGGGAGAGTTGACTTCGCCGAATCCGTAGGATTTTACGAACTCTTCGCACTCTTTCGCGGGGATTTTAACGGAGGCTTTTTCTTTAAGCTCCGCTATTTTCTCTTGCCGCCAGAGGTATTTTCGATAGCTGTCGTCCTTTACAAGCCCCGCCGCGCGTCCCTTTTCGGTAAGCCTGGAATCGGCGTTGTCCTGCCGAAGGAAAATTCTGTATTCCGCGCGGGAAGTCATCATTCTGTAAGGTTCGTTCGTGCCTTTTGTTACAAGGTCGTCGATAAGTACGCCGATGTAGGCTTCGTCGCGCGTTAAAACAAGCGGTTTCTCTCCGCGAAGGTAAAGCGAAGCGTTAAGCCCCGCGATAAGCCCTTGAGCCGCCGCTTCCTCGTATCCGCTCGTGCCGTTAATCTGCCCCGCAGTGAATATGGAGGGGATTGCTTTGTATGCAAGGCTCGGCTTTAAGTCGAGCGAGTCGATACAATCGTATTCGATAGCATAAGCGTATCTCATTATTCTGCAGTTTTCCAAGCCGATAATCGACCTATACATGGACTTCTGCACGTCATGAGGCAGAGAAGACGACATGCCCTGAACGTAAATTTCGTTGGTGTCGTAACCTTCGGGTTCGAGGAAAAGCTGATGCCTTTCCTTGTCCGCGAAGCGCATAACTTTTGTCTCGATAGACGGGCAGTATCTCGGCCCCGTGCTTAAAATGCTTCCGTTATAAAGGGGAGAGCGGTCGAGATTGTTGCGGATTATTTCGTGAGTTTTTTCGTTGGTGTATGCGATGTAGCACGGCTCCTGCTTATCGGGGATTTTATCCGTCATGAACGAGAAAGGGTAAACTTCCGTCTCGCCTTCCTGAATTTCGAGTTTGGAAAAATCGACCGAACGCCTGTCGATTCTCGCGGGCGTACCCGTTTTGAATCTTCTCACTTTAAAGCCGAGCGAGATAAGGCTGTCCGTAAGTTTCGTCGCGGGGGCAAACCCCGCGGGACCCATATTTTGTTCCCATTCGCCCGCAACGATGCGGCTGTTTAAGTAAACGCCCGTCGCAACGACAACCGCGCGGCATTTCAGAATACTCCCGAAAGAAGTTTTAACGCCCGTAACTTCGCCGTTTTCAACTAAAATATCGGTAACTTCGCATTGCAGAATGTAAAGATTATCGGTGTTTTCGAGCGTCTGCTTCATCAGCGAGTGGTAAAGCCGCTTGTCTTCCTGTGAGCGTAACGACTGAACCGCCGCGCCCTTTCCGCGGTTGAGCATTTTTATCTGCATCATCGCTTTGTCCGCGTTTATTCCCATCTCGCCGCCGAGCGCGTCCAGCTCGCGAACGAGATGACCTTTAGCCGTTCCGCCTATCGACGGGTTGCACGGCATGAACGCGATGTTGTCGAGATTTATTGTCGTAAGAGCCGTTTTTTGTCCCGTTCTCGCAAGCGCGAGCGCGGCTTCGCATCCCGCATGCCCCGCGCCGATGACTACGGCGTCGAACTCGTCTTCTATAAATTCGTTTTCCATTATTTTTTAAGTATCATGTTTTTGAGATCTTTTATCTCCGTTTCTACGCGCGTGTTTTCTTTGATGAGTTCCGCGATTTTATCCCTTGCGTGAATAACCGTCGTGTGGTCTCTTCCGCCAAGCTCCTGCCCTACTGTAACGAGCGGGATAGAAAGAAGTTCGGTCATGAGGTATGCGCAAATCTGCCTCGGCTCTACGACGTCTTTGGTTTTCTTTTTGCCGAGGAGGTCGGAACGTTGAATTTTGTAGAAATCGCACACGGAATCTATTATGCTTTCAGCCGTAAGAGCTTCTTTTTCTCCGCCCGCGGGTACGCATTCGCTTAAAGCTTCTTTCGCAAGGTCGATCGTTATCGGTTCCTCGTGGAGCATGGATGCGAAAATCACTTTGTTGAGCATGCCCTCGAGTGATCTTACGTCGTTATCCGAATTTTCCGCAAGATATAACGCCACGTCGAGCGAAAGAATATATTTCCGCATTTCGGCTTTTTTCTGCAAAATCGCGATTTTCGTTTCGATGTCGGGCGGAAGCACCTGCGCCATAAGCCCGCCTTCGAATCTCGTTTTCAGCCTTTCGGAAAGAAGTTCGATTTCTTTCGGGTGACAGTCGGCAGAAAGAACTATCTGCTTGTTCTGCGAGTAAAGCTCGTTGAAAGTGTGGAAAAATTCTTCCTGAGTGGACTGTTTTTTCGCCAAAAACTGCACGTCGTCTATTATAAGCACGTCCACGTTGCGGTATTTGTTGCGGAAATCCATTCCTTCCTGAGAATAGGCTTTTCCCTGGCGGATGGTCGTTATAAGGTCGCTCGTGAACTTTTCGCACGTTGCGTAAAGCACGTTTTTGAGCGGATTGTTTTGTTTTATGTAGTTCGCGATGGCGTGCATGATATGCGTTTTGCCAAGCCCCGCGCCGCCGTAAATGAACAGCGGATTATAGCTGTCCGACGGGTTTTCGGCAACGGCTTTCGCCGCTGCGTAAAGATAGCGGTTGGATGGACCTACCACGAACGTGTCGAAGGTGTATTTAGGGTTAATCGGCGTCGAATCGATTTCGCTGTCGGGGAGAGCAACGCCCTTTCTTGCAAGATAATCTTCGTTGCTGCCCTCGACGTAAAGTTTGATATCGGTTACGCCCGTGCCTGACATGGCGAGAGCCTCTCTTATTTTATCGATGAGCCTTTTAGCAACTTCCGAAGCAAAAAGTTCCGATTTAGTGGAGAGAATAAGCTTCGAGCCTACTATATCTATCGGTTTCAATTGTTCTATGTAGGTCGCATAAGCGATTGTAGACACCGAAACTTTCAGTTGTTTCAACGCCCTTTCCCAGATTATCTCGTAATTTTCCATTTCTTCCTCAATAAAAGCATATTACAAAAGGCAACCCGCGTTGTTGCCCGCCGTATTTGCCGTCCGCCGCATGTGTGATTGTTTTAGCGTAAATACTTACTTATATTAAATATATTGTACTTTATATAATAACTCAATCCCGAAAAAAAATCAAGTCATTTTATTTCTCGGCGGAGATTTTTTTTGAAAGGTAATAAAAACGGCAAAAAACAACAAAAATCATTGAAAAAAAAAGCGAAGTGTGGTATAATTCCAAAGACGGCAAAAGAAATATGATAATAACCGATTTAAAATTAAAAAATTTCCGTAATTATTCGGACGAGGAGTTTAAGTTCGGAAACGGAATAAATATTATAAGCGGCGCGAACGCTCAGGGCAAAACCAACTGCGCCGAGGCTATTTTTTACATTTGCACGGGTTATTCGCCGAGAGCCGCGCGCGATAAACAGCTTATCTTTGCCGGAGCGGACAAAGG
>JAJWOJ010000223.1 GCA_021635425.1 Clostridiales bacterium
CTTAAAACTGCCGTATAGGTCGATTAACGCCTCATAGCTTCGGCAATAGGATAGTTGAAACACAAATATTCCGAGCAGTGTAAAACCTACAAAAATTACCACCGTAACGATGATATTAAATCTTCTGTATCGCTTCATAAGCCGCCTCCGAAATTGCCAACTGTTTTGCCGTAAACACCGCGTAACTTATGAGCAAAATCACGAGTATAAGCGCTAACACGGCGAGTATTCTTTTTAATATTTTCATTTAGTTTTTTCCTCCTAAAAAAAGTAACGCCGACAGATCTCTCTGCCGGCGCGTTTGTTACTGTCGTTTGCGTTTTATTGCCTTTATAAGCGCCGCTATTCCGTTTATGGGTAGCATTACAATCCAAACGACCGCCTTTAAGATATACGGAAGGACGGGAGCAAGCAATATAATCGCTAAAATCAGCATTATCAGCGCCGCCAACTTTTTGCCCGTATCGTTCAGACTTACGTCTATGTCCGTTTTGTTGGACGGATCTTTGCCGCCCGTTTGTTTGTTGTCGATCGTACCCAAGTTGTAAGTTATTCCGTCCGTTTCGAACTTCAAACGCAGAATAGTTACGTCGCCTACAACGGTAGATGAAGAATACTGCGAACCCGTCCCCGTGTAATCTGGAGTAAATGAATAGGCGGTTTCAGTAAAGCGAAGAACCCACTTCTTTCCTTTCAGTTCATTTAGTGCAGAGTCGGTAAGTTTTGTAGAAACTTTAACGTCGAGCACCGCACCATGAAATATGTTTTCGCGATTTTCTCCGCTTATAAAGTCGTCAACGGTCTGAATTCTGTCCCATTTGTAAGTTCCTGCGAACCATCCTTCCCCGGTATGTTCTACCTTATCCGTGTATTTGAGATAAGAATAGTTATCCTGTTTTGTGCCGAAAGTTTCCTTTTCGCCTACAAACGCAGTCCAATTCCAATTATACGATTGCGTGGTATAGTAAACGTCTGCTTCGAGAAGTTTGTCTATGGGCTTGTCCGTATTGAAAGCCACGAAATGGCTATCGCATGCGGAATTGTAAAGCGTAAATCCGTTTTCATATCTGACGAACCCCACAAACTTGTCCGTTACGACGATTGTGTCTATATCCACACAATTTACGTAAGGCTTGCCGTTGATTGTGCCGAAAGCGTATTGCTTAGAAACGTTGTAATTCACTTCGGTCACGGTATTGTCGTTGCCCGTCGCGGGATCGATTGTTTTATCCCATTTTCGGTAAACAGACGTAATCGCGTAATATCTTACGGCATCGTCTTTAACCACAAAGTCCGAAACCTTATATTTGAAAAACACTCCGTCGGCATTCAGCAGTTCAAGTTTGTAATTGTGGTAAGAAACGGCGTCGTTTATGGTTGTAGAAATGTTGATGGACGAAGCAACCAAACCTTTCAGCTGCCCGCTCGGTTGGTAAACGTAAACAAAGAGTTCTTTGTCGCTGCTTTCCGCAAGTTGGATTATCTGCAAGGAGTAATCGGTCGCTTTTTCGGGATAGTTATCCTTGAAAAAGGAACCGTCGCGCTGTAAATCTTCCAGAACATTTGTGTATGTAACCGTGCTTTCCGCTTTGGCAATGACGGGAACTTGTGCCGCCGTTATGACGGCACTTATTCCTAAAACGAAAGCGAGAAGCATTACCGCTAATCTCTTTTTCGTCGTCAAAACCAGATCACCTCCTTATCGAAGGATACTCCGGTAACTCTGCCCGAAACGGAGAAGTTGAGCTTTACAACCGACTTGCCGTCCTTGGAAGTTATAAGTAGCGTAAACATATCTTTGTAAGACTTATCGTCGCAATAAGTGACGGTATCGCCGTAGATTTGTTTCAGAATATCCGTAACGCCGTTGCCTTTAGGCTTTATGGAAAACCTATCTCCGTCGGTCGTTATATCAAACCCTGCGGTGAAGTTTTCTTCTGCCTGAAAAGTATGCGTTTTACCGTCCACAGCAAAAGCGAAATCCTTTCCGTCAAGTTTGTTCGGCACCACTTTAAGCGAATAACCTTTGTTGTTGCTGTCCGTCGAAAGATTACGTACAACGCCGTTTAATGGTCGCGTTTCGGTAATAATGTGTCCGCCGGAAGCGTCCGTAACGATGGCTTTATCTACCGTTACGTAAAAGGTTTTCACTTTGTCGGTAAAGCCGTTTGTAAGCTGAAATATAAGTCCGACTACGGCAATAATTGCAAGGACGATCAGAACGTAAACAGTAACTCCGAGTGTTGTTTTTGTTGCTTTTTTTGCACTCATACTTTACCTCCTTTCGCCTGTAGCGCTGGTCAAATATTGACCGTAGACTTGTTAAGGCTTACGCTTTTAACCGAGGTAACCAGCCACACTTTTACAGTTTCGGACAGTCCGCTTACGGTGTCTTTTACGGTAATCGTAAAGTAACACGAAGGAAGAGCGGCTATGTTTGCCTTACTGTTTGTTTCAAAGTCTTTACCACCGGTTAATCCGTATTCGTCCTCGAAAACATATCTGCCTTTATATGTCGTTCCGGTAAAATATTCGGTATCGTTTACCATTTCGTCATAATAGTTTTCAACAACAACGGTGCCTGTTTTCACGGTAAGAGTCGTTCCCGAAATGGTAGCGGACGTAATGAATTTGCTTACTATATCGGACATTTTTCTTTTCGCCATATTGGAGAAACTTCCCATACCGCTGCTTCCGTCAACGAATTCGTCGCCGAAGTAAAGTTCTCCTACGCCGCCGAGCGTGACCGTAAGATTTTTACTGCCGATTGTGTTAAAGATGTTTCCGAGATTTACGGTAAAGTTGTAAGTCTTATTCGTGCCGAGTTGATAGTAATTGCCTCTGTTTGTATCACTAATCGGGTTCAGAGAGCTGTTTGTGATACTTATTGTGCTTGCAACGCCCACGAACGAAACCGTACAATTTGCCGTAAAACCGCCGTCACGAGTGGTAACGGTAACGATTATTTTATCCCCGCCGAAAGCCTTTTTACAGGAAATCGTGGCGGTAAGCGAACCGTCGGAATCCTGCGTTACGGTAACGTAATCGGTTACGACTTCCTTGCCGTGAGTCGGTGCTGCTCCCCAAGCGATAGAATAATCTACCTGTTGGTTTGCCGCGTCCCACGGCGTAACGGATGCCTGTATCTTTACGTCAACCGTCTGTCCGTTTGCTTGCGCGGCGGCAAGTGTTTTTGCCGTAAACGCCATAGCTTTTGGCATATTGTAAACCTTAGGCTCCGAGTATTCGAAGTCGGGTTCGCCCTGTAGTTCCGCAGTAGAAACGGAAGGCGCATTATTCTTTACCGAATAGCAAATACCTATGATTCCTGCGGTGAGAATGGTAAGTACGGCAAGCAAAATCGCCGTAATTTTCAACACTTTTTGTTTCTTTGTATTAGTCATTTATTGTCCTCCTGAAATTATTTTTTATATACGCTTTTAAGCGTTCTTACGAACAAGTCGGTAATCAAATCCATACCTTGCTCGTTAGGGTGTAAACCGTCGCTCGTGTACTTTTCGTATTCGTATCCGTCGATTGCGGCAATGTCTACCACGCGGCACTTGAAATACTTTGCAATACTGCGGATGGAATCGTTGTACTTATCCATAGTCGCGGAATCTTTGTTCGTGCCGTTATACGGAAGCGTGAATACATACACGTCGGCTTTACCATACTTTTGCGTTATCTTATGTAACGTAATTGCGTATGCCTGTGCGAAATTCTCCGGCGTAATATATCCGTTTTCCTTGGTGTACACGTCTTTAAGTTCGCTAAAAGTTCCGAGTTCGACATTGTTATCGAAGTCGTTTACACCCATATACACGGCAATAATATCGGGGTTCGTGCCTTTGTTGTTGCCGGTATTGTCGTGAAGTTCCGTCGCACGTTTATCGTAAGCCGCTCCGTTACCGTTAGTAACTTTAGAACCGGACCAAGAATTGTTTACGAGTAAGTTCATACCCGTGCTGTCAACCGCTTGTTTCCACCAAGTTTTTTCGGCTTTGTCTATTTCGTACTTCGGATAGAACACCGCATTGTCCTTGATATTCGTATTTGCGTTTGTTCCGTCGTTACTGATACCGCCAAAAGTGGAAATGCTGTCGCCGAGAATAGAGATGTTTTTACCTTTAAGATTTACAACGTCGTCCGTCCAGATCGAATAGTAAATACTTTGAGT
>JAJWOJ010000006.1 GCA_021635425.1 Clostridiales bacterium
TAAAACTCGCCGATTACCGATAAAAACCGTCGATAATCGACTTATAGGGCAGCTTTTCAGCGTTAAAACGTACCAAGCCACGCCGAAAAAACCGATTTAATAATCCTCTTTGTCGGGATAAACGCAGTCCACCTTAGCGCGCTCGAACCGCTCGAGCCATTCTTCGGGCGGGCGGACGTCCGTTACGATAACGTCGATGTCGGATAAAGTACCCACGACGTTGAACGCAATATGATTAAACTTGGAACTATCCACAGCAAGCACTCTCGTGTCGCAATTTTCGAGCATAGCGCGCTTTGTTGAAGCGTGCATGTCGTGCGAATCGGTGAAGCCTTTATCTATATCGAAGCCCTTGCAGGAAATTATTGACGCGTTGACGTGAAAGCCTGAAATCATTCTGTCCGCCTGATTGCCGACAAGCGCGAACGAGTCTTCGCCCAAAAGTCCGCCGCTGGAAAAAATCGTGAGGTTGTTCGCGTCTTTAAGCTCGATTAAAATTTCCACCGAGTTGGTTATGATCGTGAGATTTTTTCTGTCTTTAATCCTGCGGGCGATAAAAAGCGCGGTGGAAGAGGAATCGAGCATAACGCTCATGTTATCCGTAATTCTTCCCGCCACGAGTTCGGCGATTTTTTGTTTGCCAATCACGTTGGTGCGCTTTCTCACGGCAAGCGGCATGTCGGACTGAAGGTTTTCGTTTAAAACAGCCCCGCCGTATGCCTTAACGACAAGCCCTTCGGCTTCGAGTTTTTCAAGGTCGCGCCTTATCGTCTCTTCCGAAACGTCGAACATGGCGGCGAGTTCGCCCACGACTACCTTCTTTTCTTCCTGTAATATGGATAATATCCTGTTTTTTCTTTCAACTGCAAGCATCATTTACCCCGTTTTGAGCCGCAAGCGATTGCGGCCGTCGTTACTGAAATTAACAAAAAAAGCCTTCGCAAACCGCAACGCATATAAAAACGCCGTAATTTACGAAGGCATAATGTGCCTCCAAGCGCAAAAATCGGCTTATGTCGACTAAGATACGCTTTAAAGAATTCTTTCGATAAGTTTTCTGTCCGGGCGCGCGATAACCGTTGCGTCGAGAAGCATTCCGCTTTCCGAAACTATCGATTTCGCTCTGTCAACAGCCGCCGCAACCGCCGCGACGTCACCCGTAAACGTAACGTAAGATTTTCCGCACATGCCTTTCGCAAGCCTTATCTCTATAAGCTTGACATCCGAAGTTTTCACTGCGTTATCCGCGGCGACTATAATCTGAGCCGCGTCGAAAGTTTCGATTACGCCGAGCGCGTTAACCATGCCGATATCGACGTTTGTCGTACCGATTATCGCCGGGAATATCGACTCGTCGGGATTACCTAAGACGAACGAATCGATATTCTTTTCGCCGTCCATATCCTTAGCCGCGTCGACCGCCGCTTTAACCGCGGAAAGATCGCCCGCAATAATCGCTATATATTTCCCGGGGCATACGGTCTGCGCCTCGATAATGTCAACGTCCGAGGTTTTGACCATAAGGTCCGTAGCGGTGATGCCTGCGCACACCGTTTTATATTCTATCATTCCGATCGCTTTACTCATTAGTCTGTCCTTTTAATCGTTATACTCTTTCCCGTTACGTCCGTAACAAGCCCCGAAATCGAAGCGTGAATGTTGACGGAAAGCCCGTCCGCTGCCTGAGCTATCAGCTGCCCTTTGGTAACCTTATCGCCTGCTTTGACGACGGGTACGGCGGGTGCGCCGATATGCTGACTGCAAAGTTCGGTAACTTCGGTAAATCCTTCCGCAAGTTCGTTGCACAAAGGAGCTGCCGCCTGATACTTATTGACGCCGAGCCTTAAAATAAGCCTGTCGAGAGGAACGCGCCTGCCTTCTCTCATCGGATCGACGGGTCCTGCCTGAACGTCCTTCGGGGGCTTTATGCCGTTTGCACGGAGTCCGCCTTTAATCGTCTGAATAAGTTTTCTCGGCGACAAACCCTGCGGGCATGCGTACATTTCGCAAATACCGCATGCGCAGCAATAAAACGTATTCAGAAACGCGGTAGTGTCGCTGAAATCGTTACATGCCGCCGCGCGCATGATTTTATGCGGCTCGATGGGGTGACCGATATTATGTCTCGGACACAAATCGGTACACGTTCTGCATTGACAGCAGCTTGCCGCCGCTCTCGCCATTTCGATTTTTACTTCCGATCTCAATTTTTCGACAACGTAAGCGTCGGGCGGGAAAATAAACACCGAGTTGGTTGTTTTGGTAACGGGATCGGACGGAGAAGCTATTCTTCCCATCATCGGTCCGCCCACCCAGTAGACGTAATCGTCGATCGTTTCGCCGCCGCAAAGCTTAACCGCTTCGGAGAGCTTCGCGCCGAGCGGAAGCCTTAAAGTTTTCGGCTCTTTAACGTCGCCAGCAATAGTTACGAGCTTGGACGTGAGCGGTTCGCCTTTTATCGCGTAATATGCGTTATACATCGTCTCGACGTTGAATACGGCGATACCGCATTCGATAGGAAGCCCGCCGGGGCGGACAACCTTTCCCGTCGTGTCGTAGATAAGCATTACTTCGTCTCCCGCGGGATATACCTTTTCAAGAGCCTTGATCTTTATGGCAGGGTATTGGGGGAGAAGCGCGGCAACCGCCTCAATCGCATCTTTATAGTGTTCCTTAATGCAGACGTAACCCTCTTCCGCTCCGACGGATTTTCTCGTTTCGTCGAATGCCGAAACTATCTCGGCAGCGTGGTATTTGAGGAGCTGTCTGTGCAATCTTAAAAGCGGCTCGCATTCCGCGCAGTTAAGCAGCACCGTACGAGCGTTGTTATTAAGTTTTGCATAGGTGGGGAAGCCCGCGCCGCCTGCGCCGACTATTCCCGCTTCCTTATATATTTTGCTTAAAGCGCTTAATTCCATATTATTCTAAATTTTGTCCTTCGTCGATAATTCCAACGATAGCGGCGTCTACGGGAGATTTCTCCATATCGCAGCCTATTCTTGCCGCGCTTCCTTGCGCAACGAGAACAAGTTCGCCGATACCCGCGCCCACTTTGTCTACCGCAACTATGCGGTTTTCGACTTTAAGGCTCGGAATAGGTTCCACTATCATAAATTTACTGCCGATAAGATTATCGCATTTTCTGGTGGATACCACCGTACCCACGACTTTTCCTATGATCATCGGTTTGTCCTTTTAACCTTTAACGATTTCCGCTTTCATGCCCGTACGGATTTCCGCGGCGTTCGCTTCGTCCGTATCGATGTGCATTTCGAGCGTGAAAGAGGGATCTACCCTTATGAGTACGTTATTGAAAGTGGTCGCTCTTTCGTTTTCGACTTTAACCGAAACGATATCGCCGTTTTTTACGCCCGCAGCATCGGCGTCCGCAGGGGACATATGTATGTGGCGTTTTGCGACGATGCACCCTTCTTTCAGATAAAGAACTCCGCAAGGTCCCACAACCGCGATCGGCGCCGACCCCGCAATATTTCCCGACTCCCTCACGGGAGCTTTGATTCCGAGTTTAACCGCGTCCGTTGCGGAAATTTCCACCTGAGACGCTTTTCTTACGGGTCCTAAAATTCTCACGTTTTCGATAGCGCGGAGTTTAAGCCCGACTATGGTGACAAGCTCATTGGAAGCGAACTGTCCGCCCATAAGATCCTTCTTTTTGGTAAGTTGATATCCCTTTCCGAAAAGAGTTTCGACGTCCGCCTGCGTTAAGTGAATATGCCTTGCGGAAACCCCGACGGGAACCATAAAGCCCGTAGAGCCGTCGTCCTTTTTAAGGCTTTCAAGAACAAGCCTCGTGATTTTTTCGATATCGCAATTTTCCATACGTATTTCCTTTTTGCGATTTATTTTTGCGTATGCTTAAAATATACGAGCCGTAATTCATGCCCGAAAGAGGTTGCGGCATACCCGCGTTTCGGATAAAGAATCCGTTTAAGGCGAAATTCCCGTATTTCGTGGGAAACGCCCGCGTTCCGGATAAATTACCCGCCGTTTTCAACCGCAAGCGGCTGTCAACAAGCGATTACGTTTAACTTTTCGCCCGCCGCACCGCGCTTTTAAAGCCGCTCCCGAAAAACAGGACGCAAACCTCAAAAACGCGCGATACGGCAAGAACAAAAGTTTGAAAATTACTTCAGAACGGGAAGAATTTTCTCGACGTCCTGATGAGGTCTCGGGATTACGTGAGTTGCAACGAGTTCGCCGAGTTTGGACGCGTTTGCAGCTCCCGCTTCAACGGCGGATTTAACCGCGCCTACGTCGCCTCTTACCATAACGGTTACGAGTCCGCTACCGATCTTCTCGGTTCCGATCAAAACTACGTTTGCAGCCTTAACCATAGAATCCGCAGCTTCGATTGCCGCAGTAAGACCTCTGGTTTCAACCATTCCCAATGCTTCGAGTGCCATAATGTTTTCTCCTTTGGTGTAACTTTCGCCGAATCATATAGGGCGATACACTTAAATTTTTTTTAGATTTTTGAGGATTCCCTCTGTTTCGGGCTTAAAACCGCCCGTATGTTTAAACCGTATGTATTACGCTTAAACTTCTTTAATAAAGCTTTCGCCGTCGTCTTCTATCATCCAACCTTTGGATTTCGCCAGCCTGTCCGCGCTCTTTTTGACCATTTTCTCGATCTCTTCGTGCGGATTTGCTATAACGGCTTTGCCCACGGGCTTTTTTATTCCGTTCTCTGCCGCCGCTTCGATCGCCTCTTTAACCGCAGAAACGTTGCCGCGCACTATGATAGTAACGAGCCTGCCGCCGAGCTTTTTTTCCCAGGTGACAAATTCAACGTCCGAGGTTTTACACATTATATCGAGAGCGTTCACCGCCGCGACTACGCCGGATATCTCAAAAAAACCAAGAGCTTTTCCCATAGTAAATTTACCTTTTAGCATTGCCTGCGGCGATTTTTTACGTTTTAAGACGATTTTTGCAAGTTTTATCCTTAACTTATCGCCGCGGCGTGATTATTCGAGTTTACGGGTTCCCCGTCGATTATTTTAAAACGGGAAGAATCTTTTCAACGTCCTGATGAGGTCTCGGGATTACGTGAGTTGCAACGAGTTCGCCGAGTCTGGACGCGTTTGCCGCTCCCGCTTCAACTGCAGCCTTAACCGCGCCGACGTCGCCTCTTACCATGACGGTTACGAGTCCGCTACCGATTTTCTCGGTTCCGATTAAAGTAACCTGAGCTGCTTTTACCATAGAATCTGCCGCTTCGATTGCCGCGGTGAGACCTCTCGTTTCAACCATTCCTAATGCTTCCATAGACATAATATATATCCTCCGATATTATTTTAGATTTTTTATTTTTTGAGCTTCAAGCCCGTTTTTATGTTTAACCGCACGTTTTAACCGTGCGCGGTTAATTTTAAACCTTATTCGGTTTATCTTTTATCCATTCCGCTGAGTTTAAGCATTTTTTCCGTATCCTCGGCGGGGTTAGGGATAATGTGTTCGGCAACGACGCCCGTCATGGCTTCCGCGGTTGCCCGCGCGGCTTTAAGCCCTGCCTCGACCGCCGCAACGTCGCCTCTTATTTTTATAGTTACGAGAAGCGGTACGGGAAGTTTATCCGCGTTCGCCGGCTTGTTTTTATCGAAATTTTCCAGCGTGACGTCTGCGGCTTTGCACGCCGCGTCCGCCGCAACGAACGCCGTCGTAAGCCCGTAAACTTCCAGAATACCTACTGCTTTTGACATTTATGTTTCCTCTTTGACCTTACTTGTTGATTACGGCTATCTTAAGACCTTTCATCGAAAGGTTGGTTTTAAGAGCTTCGTTGATTTCTTCAAGCGGGAAGCGGTGAGTGATAAGTTCCTTTATGGGAAGACCTATCGCCTGCGCTCTCTTCAAAAAGTCGAACGTCGTCGCGTAATCTCTGAGCGTATATACCCAGCTTCCGACCAACGTGATTTCCTTTGCGCAGAGGTCGAAGTGGGGGTTGATGGTAGCGTCGCCGCCGTTGATGAAGAAGCCGAGTTCGCAAAGTCCGCCTCCGTTTCTTATCATCTTATAGATGTTTGCGTGAGCTACGGGGTTACCGGTACACTGGAACGCGAAGTCCGCATAATGTCCGCCGAACGTGTCGTAAACGGCTTTGCCGAGAGCTTCCGCACCCTTGTAGTTTCTGAAATCAACCGACTTGTCCGCACCCATACGTTTAGCAAACGCGAGTCTCTGTTCGTTTCCGTCAACCGCAACGATGTTTTCGATACCCATGGTTCTTAAAACCGCGATGCAGATAAGACCGATAGGACCGCAGCCCTGAACGACCACTCTCGAATTGAAACGAAGAATACCCGTCGTTTTAGCTCTTTCGACCGCGTGAACGAGAACGGCGCAAGGCTCGATCAGAACTCTCGAATCGAGGTCGAGATCGGAAACGTTGAACACCGTAGAACCTTTCTTTATAACAATGTAATCTGCGAACCAACCGGTGAAATAATCGTCTCCGATAGGTTTGATAAGCCCGTAAACGTCGGCTTTGCCTATATTTTGTTTATTGAGGTCGTACATGGTGATTTCGGGGTCGTCCGCGAAAATCATGCAGGTTACGACTTTGTCGCCGATAGCGAGGGGCTTACCTGCGCTGTCCTTTGCGACGTTTTTACCCATTTTAACGATTTCGCCCGTTCCCTCGTGACCTAAAACGACGGGGATAAGACCGAACGGATCGTTCTTGAATTCGTGAGCGTCGGTACCGCAAACGCCGCATCCTTCCACTTTAACGAGGATATCGTCGTCTCCGATTTCGGGAATTTTATATTCCTTAAGCTCGAATCTTTCTTTTTCGACGAGCATCGCGACTCTTGCCGTTTCGGGAATTGCGCCCGCAGCCGCCTTGGGAGCGGCGGGAGCGGCAGAAGCTTTGTTAGCCGTACTCATTCCCGCAAGGACCTGTCTTACGATCGCTTCGATATTGCTGTTATCCATATTATATAGTCTCCTTAACTTATCTTATGCAAAGACTTTCAACCATAACGCATCTTCTCGATTTGGTGAAAGTATGTGCCGCGGTCAAGCCTTCGCCCGTGCGGCTCGCGATAGTGAAGGTACAATATCCTTCGCCTCCGAAACCGAGCGCCGCGTAAGACGGACCGTTTTTAACGAGAATCGCCGTATCGATTTCTTTCGCGTATTTCGTGATACGATCGACGTTTTTGGAATGTATATGCGCGGAATGTCTGTTTCCGTGTTCGAGCCATACCGCTTTTTCGACGGCGTCGTCGAAATCCTTGGCTCTTACCACTCCGAGAATGGGCATCATGAGTTCGGTTGCGATGAGCGGATGCTCTTTTTCGCCCTCGAAGGTGATGCAACGGATATTATCGGGAACGTCCACTCCCACCATTTTGAGAAGGGCTTTCGCGCTTCTTCCCACACATTTTCTGTTAAGACCCTTAGGCGTTAAAACGGTTGCGATGAGTTTATCCTGAACTTCTTTGGAAGCGAGATAGCACCCTTGTTCTTCAACCATATAACGCATAAGTTCGTCGCAAATGCTGTCAACGGCAACGATTTCTTTTTCCGCGATGCAGGGAAGGTTGTTGTCGAACGTACAGCCGTTGACTATATCTTCCGCCGCTTTTCTTATATCCGCGGTTTCGTCTACAAGTGCGGGGGGATTGCCCGCGCCTGCGCCTATACCTCTCTTACCCGAGGAAAGAACAGCCGTAACCACGCCCGGGCCGCCCGTTGCTACAAGGAGCTGAATGTCCTTGTGGTGCATCATGATATTGCTCGATTCGAGCGTGGGGTGGTGAAGCGAACAACAGATGTTCGCGGGTCCGCCCGCCTCTACACTCGCCTTGTTGATCATGTTGACCGCATAGTTTGAGGTTTTGATTGCCGCGGGATGGGGGTTGAACACGACGGTGTTGCCCGCCGCGAACATTCCGATCGTGTTGCAGATGATCGTTTCGCTGGGGTTGGTGCAGGGCGTTATCGCGCCGATTACGCCGAACGGACCCATTTCGATAAGGGTAAGCCCTTTATCTCCCGACCATGCCGTGGTTTTGATGTCTTCCGTCCCGGGGGTCATTTCCGCGGTGAGTTTGTGTTTTAAAATTTTATGTCCGACGTTGCCCATGCCCGTTTCTTCAACGCCCATGCGAGCGAGAATTTCGGCATTTTCAATCGTCTTTTTTCTGATGTTGGCGATGACTTTTTCTCTCGCGTCGAGAGGCATTGCTCTTACGATTTTCTGAGCTTCCTTAGCCGCGGCTATAGCCTCGTTCATATCGTCAAAAATACCGAGCGACGCTTCGGGTTCGGCAAGCTGAAGTTTTGCGATTACTTCTTTTACGATTGCCGAAACTTCGTTATCGGTTATATTCATTGTTTATCGTCCTTTCTTCCGCGGGCGTATTTTCGTTTATAAATATCACGTATATATCGTCTATAAATATCGCGCGCCGCGAAAGCAGTGGTTTATTTTATTTGTTGAGACCAAGCTGTTCGATAACTTTCTTGGTGATTTCCGCGATAGTCGCTTCGTCTGCCGATCCGCTCTGGCATCCGCCGTCTACGCCGCACGATTCGCAGTTGTGGCAGCTGAACTCGCCCTTTTTGTTGTTGAGGCAGATGTTAGCGGGGTGTTTGCCCTTAAGACCGAACTGACGACGAATCTCGTAAAGACGAGCAACCTGCTCTTTGGAAAGTTCCTTGGGTCCGCCAAGAAGTCTCGAATTGAAGAGAAGTTTTGCGTAGAACTCAACCGATTCCATCTTGTGATAAGCGTTTAAAAGGCTGTCGGAATAAGTGAGCGCGCCGTGATTTGCGAGAAGAACCGCGTCGAAATACTGAAGGTATTTGGAAACGGCGTCGGGAATTTCTTCGGTGGAAGGAGTGCCGTATTCCGCGATGGGAACGCATCCTAAAGCGATAACCGCTTCGGGCATGATCGGCTGAGTTAAAGGAATACCCGCGATAGCGAACGACGTTGCGTAAATCGGGTGAGCGTGAACAACCGATTTAACGTCCGGTCTTTCCTTATATACTCTCATGTGCATCTTGATTTCGGACGAGGGTTTGAATCCTTCGTTTGCCTGGATAACCTTTCCGTTTTCGTCCACTTTGCAGATGAACTCGGGAGTCATGAAGCCCTTCGAAACGCCCGTGGGGGTGCAAAGGAACTCATGATCGTTGAGCTTGACGGAAATGTTTCCGTCGTTTGCGGCAACCATCCCTTGATTGTAGATTCTCTTGCCGATGTCGCAAATTTGTTTCTTGATTTCAAATTCGTTTACCATATCTGTCTCCTTGAAGTATTGGTATGTATTTTTGATTTTATTTTCCGCTTCCGTCACGCCTTCGCGCTCCGTTGCTTTTTGCCTTTGTTTTCGCTCTTCTTTATAACGGAAGAGGCTTTTTGTTTTTTACCGGCTTTTTCTTTCGTCGGCTTTTCGTCGGTTTTTCCGTCCGCTTTTCCGTCGGTTTTTTCGTCGGATTTTCCGTCCGTTTTTCCGTCGGTTTTTTCGTCGGATTTTCCGTCCGTTTTTCCGTCGGATTTTTCGTCTTCGTTCCAACCGAGATAATCTATGAGCTTACCTAGCCCCTCGCGCGTTACCGAATCGATGAAAAACACCTTTTCGCACCCCGCTATTTCAAGCCACTCTTTCGCTAAGGCGGGATCAGCGCCCGGGTTGTTTATCTGCGTTACTATTCCTATAATCGGTCTCGTCGCCGTCGCGGTGGACGCGGGCGAATAGAGGGAAAACGGTTCGTTTGCGGCAAGAATGAAACCCACGACGTCCACTTCGTAAGAATACAGCGCGAGCGCGAAACCGAATTGTTTATCTTCTATATATTCCCCCGGAGGGTCGATTATATACTCGCTGTAATTGACGTACTGCGTTTTGTGATATTCTATATCCTCGCCGTACAGGGCCTGAGTGAGCGTCGTTTTGCCCGCGCCGCTTCGCCCCATGAACATTATCTTCTTTTTCATTTGATCGATTTGTTTAGCCGGCGTTTCGCGCCTTGGCTTTAAGCCCCGCTTTCACGCCTTTCGCGGGTTAAGTTTTAGTCAAATCGCAGACGGTGAATTTAAGCGTGTCTCTCGCGTAGTTCAAAACCGCCGTAACCGACTCCGAAACCTCGGAAACGGTCCCCAGAAGAATAAGCGTTCCGCTGAACCTGTCCACAAACCCGATTTCCGCGCCGCTCGCCTTTATCGCGATATCCGCCGTGACGATTGCCGATTCCGCGGGAGTCATGCAGACGATGCCTATCGCGTTTTTGGAATAATCCACCGCGGGGTTAAGCCCGAGCTTGCGATACATTATCGGGTCGGGATTAGCGATCACGTGCGCCAAAGTTATCTGTTTGCCGGGAACAAGCTCCTGAACTATTCTGAGTTTGCCGTTGCTTTCGGCGATATCTTTAAGGTCCATTGTCTCGTTACCTCGTTACTTCACTCGGGGCGTCGGAATTTCCCGCGATTCGGGGTTTCGCCGTTTTTCGGCAAAGCGGAAATTTTTTCCGCAGCGTTTTCCGAAACCCACAAAAAGCCACATTCACGGACGCAAACGCGCCCTCGCACCCGATTACGCCCCTATTATATATCATCTCTCCGCCGATGTCAACACAAAACAACAAATTTTCATAAAATTTTTTAAAAAAATGTTGTTTTCTGTTGTTTTTGGATAAATTTTCCATTCCGCCCGTTATTTTTGTTGTGTTTTTGCCCGGAATGTTATATAATTCAAGCATGAAAACTCTCATCGATTTCCACACTCATACGATAGCGAGCGGGCATCACACGACGGATACGCTCACGACCATTGCGGAAGAAGCCGCAAAACGGGGGCTTAAATACCTCGGCGTAACAGACCACGCGCCGAAAATGCCGGGCGCCGCTTCCGAAAGCTATTTCATGAACCTCAAATACTGCGACAAAAAGCTTTACGGCGTGAAAATTTTATACGGCGCGGAACTCAACGTTTTAAACAAAGCGGGCGAAGTCGATCTGCCTGTTGAAATTTTAAAAACGCTCGATTATTCTATCGCTAGCCTGCATAAGGACGTAATCCGCCCCGCGGGCGAAAAGCTCGACACCGAGGCCGTTTCAAACGCCATGAAAAACCCGTTCGTGAATATAATCGGGCATCCCGACGACCCCGCCTTTTCGGTAAACTTCGAAACGCTTACCGACGAAGCAAAAAAAACGGGAACAATCCTCGAATTCAACGCCGTGGGCGTTTCGCCCGAGGGCTACCGCAAGAAAAACGTCGAGGGGCTTATCGAAATGCTTCTGCTTTGCAAGCGCAAAGGGGTTTTCGTGAGCCTCGGGAGCGACAGCCACGGAAAAAGCCGCGTCGCGGAATTCGAAAACTGCTATAAGGTGCTTAAAGATATTTCTTTTCCAAAGGAACTTCTTTTAAACGACAAGCCCGAGCTTTTCTCCGAACTCGTCGCGGCGAAAAAATCGCAAAAAATCTGAAATTTCAATGAGTTAAAACTTAGAAAATTTTCATTGTTTTCAAAATCCGTTGTTTCGCAACGGATTTTTGATTTTTCTGCACAAAACCGCCGTTTTTGTTCAGATTTTTCGCTTGACAAAAATCGGCAGTCTGGTATAATTTTCGTACAAACTTTCTCGCACTCGTTTAAAAGCGATTTGTCGCGTTTTTTTTGAAAACGGGGACGAGAAAAAAAGCGAGGTATTTTATGAAAAAGAAACAGGCAACTTCACTCAACAAACTGCTTGCGTTCGCAAGCGCGATTCTTGCGGTCGTAGCGGTCGTCATGATCTTCCTTCCGCAAATCGCCGCCGTAAATTCGGACACGGTTTACAACGGCATAGCGATAGCGTTCGGAAAAGAACTCGGTTCGGTAAATCTCTGGATTGCGAAAGGTACGGGAAAAATCGATTTTTCGTTCGTCAACCTTCTTGCTTACATTCTCGTCGTGTTCGGGCTTTTAGTCATCGTTCTTCAGCTCGTCGGCGTCGGCAAAAGCAAACTTCTCACACTCATTGCGGCGGCAGCTTTGATCGCGGGCGGAATTATTTTCTTCTTTGCCCTTAACACCACCACGATGACGATTTCCACAAGCTCCATTATCGGCGGAGGCTCGACAACGAGCAAATTCGCGGAACTCAACAGCGATAATAGCACCGTTTATAAACTCGGTTACGGCGCGATAACGGGCGGAGTTACGGCAATCTGTTCGGGCGTTTTGGCTCTCGGCAAAGCCGTTTTAAGCAAATAATTCAGACATAAAACGCAACAATCGTAAAGCGCGGCAGGCTCTTAAAACGAAGAGCCTGCCGCGCTGTTTTTCTGTAATTTTATGCAATAAATAAGCCTATAAGTCGATTATCGGCGGTTTTTACTATTCAACGTCAACAGCTTCGCCCGCCCTTAAACTAAGAAGAACTGCGCGGGTTACTTTGAGTTTCAGGATTTTTTCGACGGCTTTTTTGTAAAGAACAAGCTGCGGACGATAGGCTGAAAGCAGTTCTTCGCCGCTTCTGCCCGAATCCTTATAATCGACGATTATCGCCTCGTTTCCCTTAACGGCGAGAAGGTCGATGACGCCCTGAACGAGCATTTCGCCGTCGGTGTCCGCATAGCCTAAATCCCTCGCTTTAAAACCCGCGATGAACTGTTTTTCGCGGTACAGTTCGTAACCTTTAAGCTCTTCGAAAATTTTCAGCTTCGTTATTCTTTTAAGCGTGTTTGCGTTAAGAAGCTTAGCTTGTTCTTCGCCGAGAACACCTTGCGAAAGTTGCCGTATAAGTTCGTTATCGGCGTTTTTTTCGTTGAAATCCCAATTTTCGAGGAACTTGTGATACGCAATGCCTCTCGCTCTTTTTTCGTCCGACGAACGCTTGTCAAAAGCATGCGGCTTCAAATCGGTCTGTCCGATAAAATCTTCCTCTTCGTCAAATTCGTCCACGTCTTCGATTCCGTAAACAATCCCCTCGTCGATCTCTTTCGTGAGAGCCGTAACCGACCTTTTCACGGGAAGGGTGACGTCCTTTTCGTAAAGATAGCCGAAACCGAGATTTTTAAGCATTCTTTCGGTGAGGGAAGGGTCGGGTTCGCCGACGATTATCCGCCCCTCTTCGCCCGCTCCGCCCGCAAACTCTATTTCGCTTTTATCGTGAATGGCGATTTCCATGTCGGCAGGCGAAAAATAATCGATGAACCTTCCCGCCAAAGCCGCGGACGTTTCCGTTCTCGTAGGCGGGATTTCGGCTGACGAAATGAGGTGCAGTCTGCTTTGCGCCCTCGTCATCGCGACGTATAAAAGGCGAAGCTCTTCCCTCGCGACGTTCTGCCGCTTTTCGGTTTTGACGAGTTCGCGCTTTATCGTGGACGTCTTTGTCATCGTATCTTCATCGTAAGCGTATGGCGCGAAGCCGTAAGTTTTGGACAGAAGAAGCTCGTCGCGCTCGTCCATGGCGTTGAATCGCCGCCCAAGCCCCGCGATGATGACGACGGGGAATTCGAGACCTTTGGAAGCGTGCATGCTCATAACCGTTACCGAATCGCTTCCGCCCGCCTCGGTTAAAGCGAGGTCGTCGCCCGCGTTTTCGAGTTTTTTCAGAAATTCGCGCACGCTGAGCTTTTCGCCGCCGCTTTCGCTTTCGGCAATAAACCTGTTTATCCTTTCAAGCCTTATCTCGCCGAGGTCGGCAGAAAGAATATCGAGATCGAGCGAAGTGTCTTTGATTATTCTCACGAGAAGTTCGCCCGCCCCCTCGAATTCGGAGAGCAGTCTTATTTTTTTGAAATACTCGTCGAACTTTTTAAGTTTCCGGGCGATTTTCCCGTCGCTGCCGTTTTCGAGGTAATAATCGACGCATTCGGCAAAAGTCGGGGTCGCGCCTTTCGAGCCGTCGTCTTTAACGCCCGAACTTTGCGGAGTTCCGCTTCTTATTGCGGCAAGCTCCTCTTCGGAAAAACCTCCGACCGCGCTTTTCAAAACGGCGATAAGGGGCGCGTCGTCGGCATAAAAATCGATAAGGCGCAGAATATCGGTTAAAAGCCGTATTTCGGGATAACCCGCGATGGGGTCCTTCGCCGCGGACGTCACGGGGATTGAAAGCCGCGACAGAGTTTTGATTATCTGCGTTGCGAAACCCTTTGTAGTTCTCAGCAAAACGGCTATATCCTTCGGTTTAACGTCGCGCTCTTCGCCCGTTTTTATATCGTAAATCTTTTTGTGAAGTTCCTGATCTATAATCTCGCCGACGAGCAGCCCTTCATAAAAGCTGTCCGTTTCGTCGGGAGATAAAGCGTCGGCAACGATGTCGTACATTCCCTCGGGGGCTTCGGATTTTTCCTTTTTGCCCGTAATTACGTGCATAACCGTTTTTCCCGTGCGCTCGGGATAGAGCTTGCCGAAAACCATGGGGTGATTCGCGTAATCTATCCTCGAAAAATCCATTGTCATCGTAGCCGAAAAAACGTTGTTGACCGCGCTTAAAACCCCTTCCGTCGAACGGAAATTTTCGGAAAGAGTAATGGCTTCGCCGCAGATTTCGCGTCCGCACGAAGCGAATTTATCGGCAAAAATATCCGGGTCGCAGCCGCGGAAAGCGTAAATACATTGCTTGACGTCGCCCACCATGAACAGATTGTTCGGCGAAACTAAGGATAAAATCGCTTCCTGAACGGCGTTTACGTCCTGATATTCGTCGCAGAACGCGTATTTATACGTCGAACGGATTGATTGAAGCGCGTCGGGCGAGGTTTTCAGAAGTTTATAAGCGAGATGTTCGAGGTCGGAAAAATCGACCAGAGCTTCCTCGTCTTTAAGCGCGGCGTATTCGCGCATATACAATATAGTTAAATCGGAAAGAGCCTTAACCGTGCGGTCGGTCGACAAAAACACCCTCTTCGAAAACTCCTCGTCGCCGCCCAAAACCGCGGGAATATCGTCGCAAAGTTTTTTGAGCTTGGCTTTAAGGTCTTTGAAATTTTCCTTTTCGTCGTCGAAATCGTCGGAGACGGACGGAGCTTTTGAAACGGGAACGCTCGCCGCAACCGCCATTAAAGGGAGCGTTTTTGCCGCAAGCATAGTGTCCAGCTTAACGAGAATTTCATTAAAATATTTTTCCGAACCCTTGATTTCGAGGCTTATAAACCTCTCGCCCGCCTCTTTGAACTTAATGCGGAGATCCCTCGCTTTCTTTTTGTAATATTCGGCAACGGCGTTCTCCGCGTTAAAAAATTCTTCTTCCGTGGGGGCTTTGCCGCAGTTTAAAACGAATTCCTCGGGGTCTTTTTCGGACGAGGCGAATTCGGCGATATTCTTAACGGTTTCTTTCAAAGCCGAGTCGCTCCGCATGCTTCTGAAAATTCTGACGAGATAGAGAAAATCCTCGTTGCCATCGTCGTAAAGCTTGCGGAAAGTTTTATCGACGGCTTTTCCGCGGATGTCGTCCGCAACCGTTTCGTCGGCAACCCTGAAAGCGGGGTCAAGCCCTATTTCGTAAAAATACCGCCTTAAAAGATCGGCGCAAAACTTGTGTATCGTCGAAATGCTCGCCGTCGGCACTTCCTCGAGCGCGGCGCGGATTTTTGAGTTGTCTTTACCCGCGACGAACTCTTTTCTTAAAGCGGCGATAAGTTTCTGCTTCATTTCCGCAGCGGCGGCTTCGGTGAAAGTTACGGCGAGAATTTCCGAAACACGCGCTTTTCCTTCAACAACGAGCCTTATCAGCCTTTTTATCATGACGAACGTCTTTCCGCTCCCCGCAGAGGCGGAAACGAGTACGTTCCCTTCGGAGGAATTGACCGCTTTAAGCTGGTCGGGGGTGAATTTATCTGCCATCTTACTTTTCCTCCTCGGTTTCTTTCTCGTTTTCGATTTTTTCCGTCTTTTCGTCCTTTTCGTTCTTTTCGTTATTTTCGTCGGAAAAAGCCGCTTCCACTATCGTTTTGGGCTTAACGCCCGAAATTTTTCTTTCTTTATAGCCCGCGTCCTCGTCGAAACCGCAGATTCCGCCGTATTCGCAATAATTGCACGCGCCCTGATAGGGGGAGGGAACTATAACCCCGTCCGCAATGTTGAAAACGGCGTTTTCGGCAAGTTTTTTTGCGTATTTCATATACCCTTCGAGGGTGATTTCGTCGCATGCGCCGCTCGTTATTCTGCCGTTCCGCTTATCCGTTTTTACGTTTACCACTTTCGACCTGCCCGTTTTTAAAATTTCGGGGTCGGTGGCGTTTAAAATTTCGTCGTTCATAAGCGTTTTTCCCGCCATCGGAGCTTTTTCGTCGTCGGGTTTTGAAAAAGAATCGTTCACGGCGTAATAATACGCGCCCGCGGGTCTTTCGCCCGTGCGGACGAATGCGTTCATATATAAATAGAGCTGAATGTTCTGCCCCGTGTAAAACTTTTCTTCCTTTACCTTTTCGGACGCGTTGCCCGTTTTGTAGTCCACGATTCTTACGTAATTTTTATATTTATCGACCCTGTCGGCTTTGCCGTCCACGCGGAAACTGCCTTTTTTCGTGTAAAGCCGAATGGGCTTATATTCCGACCATTCCGAAAACCACACCTCTTCGCCGACCGGTTTGAAGCCCGAATTTTTAAACTCGGACCATATATCGCGGCAGAGTTTTTTACCCTCTTTTTCGGTGAGTTTAAGGGCGTAAGCAAAATCGCCGCGGCGGGAAAATTTGCTTATTTTCGGGTCTGAAAGAACTTTACGGATAATCTCTACGGCTTTTTCTTCCCACGTTTCGTCGGTCATTTCGTCCATACGTTTCACAAACTCTTCCGCAACGTCGTGCAGAACGTTTCCGAAATCGAGCGAGCGGACTTCGCCCGTAAGCTTATCCGCCGCGCCCAGCCCGTACTTAACGAAACATTTATACGGGCAGGAGAAAAAACATTCGAGCTTGCTCGCCGAAACCGTTCCTTTTCTGAAATAGTTTTCCGTCGGTATGTTTTTTCTGAAAACCATCTCTTCGTTTATTTTGTTAAGTAAGCTTTCTATATACGGAAATTCGCGCCCGCCGTTATATGTTTTAACTGCCTGATGAAAGGAAGAAATGCGCGTTAACGAACTTATAGCCCCGTTTTTATAGTTATCCGCGTCTTTTATAAACGAAAAAACCGCGGGGCGGAAACGCATATAAGGGAGGGACGAATAGAGGGTTTTTCTCTCGTTGTTTTCCCCTTCTTCGGCTTCCTTTTCGATCGAACGTTTATCGAAAGCCCGAATAGGCGCGCCGTTTTTATTTGTAAAAATAGCTTGCGCGTAGTCTATTATCTCGCTTCTTACAAGCTGCGCGCCCGAGGGCGAAGAGAGGCTGTAAGACAAAAACAACGTTTCCGAAAAGGACGCAAGGGATATCCCCGCCGCTTCTTTTTCGCGCTTGTTGACGACGCTTATTTTGGGTTCTATTGAAACCGAAAGTTCCTCTAAGCCCGCGATATCGCTGTCCATCAGAAGGGCGGCGTCGCTTTTGACGAACGGAACTTCGCCCGTAAGAGACATAGCGAAAAGCTTTTTATATTTTTTGTATCTGCAATCTTTAAGCTCGCCGACGTAAACGCAATCGCGCGTCTGAGGGATCAACCCCACTTCGCAAGCCTTAAACCCCGCTTCGAGAAGCTTCATGAATTCGTTTATCGTTATTTCGTCGTTCTCTAAAACGTCGCCCGTCATTTTAACGACTTCCGAAACTTTTTCGGTTGCCGAGGTTAAAAAAGAACTCTCTTCTTCGGCGGACACGGCGGAGAGTTTCAGCGCGGTTTGTTCCGTGTTTTCCTCCGTTCCCGCCGCTTCGTAAAAACTTAAAACCTTTCTTACGAACTCGCTCGTTTTATCGGTTTTAGAGAAACTTTTTATCGCATATTTCAACGCGTCGCGCTTTCCCGAAATGTAAATATCGTCCGAAAAAGAGAATTCGTCGGATAAAAACAGCTTCGCCGTAACCGAATTTTTGGTTAAGATTTTTATAAAATCGTCGGCGATTTTTCTGTCGGAAATGAAAAGGGGATTTAAAATTACGTTCTTTATTTCGTCCAAATCCCCGCCCCTCGCGGCGGCTTTTAAAACGCTTATCGTAAGCCTTGCAAGAGGATGGGAAGAAAGAGAGTGTTTTTCGTCCGAAAAATAAGGTACGGAATAATCGTCGAATATCTTTTTTATCTGAAGTTTCGAGGCGGGAAGATTACCGACGGCAAGGCAGAAATCGGAATATCTGTAACCTTTGTTTATAACGAGATAGGTGATTTGTTTTGCGGCGAATTCTATCTCGTCCCGCACGTTATTGCCCTCGAAAATATGCACTTTATCGCTATATAGCCCCGCTTTTTGAAAAATCGAGTGATCGAAAAGCCCGCTTAAAAGAGCTTCCGCTTCGGGTAAAAGGCTCTCCGTTTTTACGTCCTTTTTCGCAGCGGAAGGAAGAGAAGAGACGAAATTATAAAACTCGTTTAAATACAGATTTTCGTTATCCCCGCGGCACGCGAAAACGCTGAGCGATAAAACGCACTTTCCGAGAGTTTTTATTATCTCGCACGTCTGCTTCGTTACCGAAGAAAATCCTACTATAAACACGTCCGACTTTTTTAATTTTTCGTCCTTTTCGATAAGCGACGGCATAACGTCTAAAACGCCGCTCTGATCGGTAAGCCCTTTTTCTTTCAGAAACTTTTCGTAAGCCCCGAATATCAGCGCGACGTCCGCTATTTTCGCCCGCACGTTTTCTCTGCAACCGAAAGAAGCTTTCAGAAGTTCGTCGGGCTTGACCTTTGCCGATTTTAACTGGGCGATGAGTTCGCTCGTCTCGAACGCGAACGACGGCGAAGCCGACAGCCGCGATAAAACTTTAAGCTCGGATTTTAAGTTTCCGAGTATTTTTTTTACGGCGATCGCCGCGCTTTCCTTGGAAAGAGCCTTCGCATCGGCTTTTTTTTCGGAAATATATCTTCCGAAAGTTAAAACCTCGACGTTGAAAGTTCCGCCGAGTTTTTTTACTATCGCTTCTTCGACGGAAAGGGTGAGCTTGTCCTCGCAAAAAACGACTATATTCCCATTAAGCCCTCCCTTGAGCCTCGAAATTTCTTCCGCCGCGGCTTCGATGCAGGAGTAATAGGTTTTTTGCCCGTATAATTTCATAACCGATCCCGTCCTTTTTCTATATATAAGAAATTATATCATATATGACGTACTTTTTCCATAAGTTTATTGTGAAAATTTAAAATTCTTTATTTTTTTGTTTTCTTTTTTATGCTTTTATGCTAAAATAGGGCATATGGTACGAGTTTTTTTCTCGTATCGTTTTTTAAGGAGCTTTTTATAATGAAAAAGAAAATATTGGCTGCCGTTTCGGGCATGCTCGCCCTTTTTGCTCTCGCTTCCTGCGGAAGTTCTTCGGGCGGAGCGAGTTATAACGGTTCGTACTGGTATCAGAGTACTTCGGACGAAAAGAAAGTTGGCGGAACGGAAAGAACGGAATATAACGTAAGCTGGTCGTCGGGTAAAGACGGAAAACTCTGGAACAAAGAGACGATGAATGCTTCGCTGAGCTTTAAAACGACGGGCAACGATTCGAAATACGTAACCGAACTCACCGTGAACGCCGACGGAACGTATACTTATAAAACGACTCTTAAGATTTCGGGAGTTTACACCCTTGCCGACAAATCCGAAAAAGTCGTTTCGGACACGACGGAAACGGAAATTACTTTCAAAGGCATGGAGGACGATTTCACTCCGATAAAATCGGTTAAGAAAATTTATAACACCGTACCTTATCCTTCTGCGGGATCTTATTCGTTTTTAACTTCGTCTTACACTTCCACCGTTAATTACGAAGGAACGACGGCAAAAAGCTCCATCGTGCTGAACGAGGACGACGAAAGCCCCGAACAGTTCGTTCAGAGAGCAAAGAAAGAAATCGAAGTTAAAAAATACAACAAAAACGCGTACATGGATAACGGTCTCATGCTTCTTCTTTTCAGAAACTTCAAGTATGACGGCGCGTTAAATTATTCTTTTTCCACGATCGAACCTTTATCGGGAGAACTTCAGAGCGTAACCGGTTCTATTTACAGAGAAGTTACCTCGGCAAAAGATTCTTCCGCGACGAATCAGTACACCGTCTGTCCGATATCGGATGTTAGGTTCGGGTCTCTCGAGAACCGCGCGCGCTACACCTTCAACGTCGTCCGTATGGATTTTTCGACGAGCGGAACGACGGGGCAGAACTTTATGAGAGCTTACTATGCGGAAAGCATGCAGGGTTATACGGATACCAAAAACTTTACCCGTCACCTTCCCGTAATGATAAGCCAGCCCACGATTTTCAACACGGGTTTCCTCGTTTACGAACTTTCGTCGGTCTCGTTTATCTGAAAACAAGCTCTAAAAAATTGCTTACACGCTTTTCATTCGATATAACCTTTTATGAAAAAAACAACCCTTCCTGGGTTGTTTTTTTCTTGTTTCAATATTGTTAAAAACTATTTATTGATATCTTTTTTTGCCGTTTAATCGACTTATAGGCGGACTTTTATAGAGGATTCTTCCTTTCTTTGCCGTTTCCGCGCGGGTATAAAGAAGGGGTTTTCGATACCTTTTTTATTACGATTATGTTTCTTCTTCCCGACTTTTTCGAAAGAATGAAATCTTTAACCGTTTCTATTTTTCCTCCTAAAACTTTTATCGCGTTTTCGGCTTCTTTTATCTCTTCTTCGGCTTCGCCTTTGTAAGCTACGAAAATTCCTCCTGTTTTAACAAACGGCAGACAATATTCGCATAAAACGTTAAGCCCGGCTACGGCTCTTGCCGTAACTATATCGAATTTTTCCCTGTATTCTTCCTTTTTCCCTAATTCTTCCGCACGGCCGTTTAAAACCTCGAAGTTTTCAAAGCCGAGTTCTTTTCCTATCGTTTTAAGGTAAGAACATTTTTTCCCGGTGGCTTCTATAAGGGTAAAATCAAGGTCATCCCTCGCGATTTTCAGCGGTACCGACGGGAAACCTCCGCCCGAACCCACCTCTAAAACCTTAGCGTTTTCAAAGAAAAATTCTTCGCCCTTTAAACTGTCGGCAAAATGTTTTTCGTAAATTTCGTCGTCGTCCTTTATGGACGTAAGATTGAATTTTTCGTTATATTCCTTCAAAAGCGCGCAGAACCTTACGAGTTTCTTTTCTTTTTCTTCGGTTAAATAAATTTTCTGTTGTTCAAAAATACCGTTCATGCCTTACATTTTACAATCAAAAACAAAACTTGTCAACCTTAATGTGGATAATCTTTTTAAATTATCCACTTTTCAACCCTGAAA
>JAJWOJ010000224.1 GCA_021635425.1 Clostridiales bacterium
GAAAAATCCGACGGGAATACTCGTTTCGAAGTTCCTCATCTGTATTTCCGTTTTAACGGTGGGGTTTCTCTGAAGCCTCGAAACGGTTACGAGATTCATATAGTAAAAAGAAAGCTCGCAAAGCTCGGGGACCTGAGACTGAATGAACATACTCACCTTTTCGGGAGACAGCCCGCACGAAAGATAATCGAGCGCGACCTCGATTATGTTCTGCCTTACCTTTTCGGGGTTTTCGGCATTATCCGTGAGAGCCTGCGCGTCGGCGATCATTACGTACATATCGTCGTAACCGCCCGCGTTCTGAATGCGTACTCT
Organism: Clostridiales bacterium; assembly: GCA_021635425.1. GTDB lineage: Bacteria > Bacillota > Clostridia > Christensenellales > Borkfalkiaceae > UBA10281. Next base: position 316 of record JAJWOJ010000224.1, read on the forward strand.
TTCGGACAAAGAGCCTGCATAATGTCCTACGTGAAGTCTTCCCGTCGGGCGATCGCCCGTTAAAATTATCTTTTTCATATTCGTTCTTCCTTAATATTATAATTCGTCTGCTATTTCTATTATTTTTCTGAGCCTGTGGTTAAGGCAGCTTTTCGAGATTTTTAAAATATCCGCAAGTTCGGCAAGCGTGCTTTTGTTATGCGAAAGCCGAGCTTCCGCAACTTGTTTTAACGGAAGCGGCAAAGAATTCAATCCCTTTGTTTCCGCAATGCGGTTTATGGCGCGGATTTGTTTTACCGACGCGTCCATTTGTTTAACCATGTTAGACATTTCGCAGTTGATTTTTCTGTTCATGTCGTTATTCATATCCTTTTCCACCGCGATTTCCGAAAGATCCATGACGGCTTTCGACGCACCCATAAGAGCTAAAACGTCCGAAACTTCGTCGATCGTTTTGAAATATACGATATACGTTTCCTTTCTGTCGGTAAGCCTCGGCATCAGATACGCCTCGGACAACACCTCGCAAAGATCTGTTGCCGTCTGATAGTTTGCAAAAACGAATTCGAGATGATAACCCGTGGTATTCTTCTCCTCGTCCGCTCCGACTTTCGGAACGGTTACGCTGCCCGTGCCTAAAAACAGCCCCCTGACGTATGCCGCCCGCGTTTTTTCTTGCGTAAGCGACTCGTCTATACCGAGCCTGACCGCGACGCCGCTTTCGTCTTTTTCTATGATTTTAAGGTCGCAAAGCACGTCCGCGCTTTTTTCCGAAACCAATCTGAGCGTACTTTTTCCGCGCTTGACGGACGAGATTATTTCGGGATCGATTTTATAAAGGTCGCGGAGAAGAATCGTTACGAACTGCTTTTCGCTATCGTTGGACAGCGGAATTTCAAACCCGACCAGCCCCTTTTCCGAACAGATTGTTCCGCACGAACGAACAAAAGCCGAAAGGCAAGCCCGCCTTTCGTTAAGACCCTGAAATTTAACGTTTAAAAGTTCCGATTTGACTCTTTCGGAAAAATTCTGTTTGTCGCCGCGTTTTTCGCCGCGTTTATCGCCTGCCAATTTCCGTCACTTCCCTATGCCGTGTTCTTTTTTATATCTCTGAAACCTGAGGTCGGGAATTCTCCCGTCGATGTTCATTATCCTGTCGAACGGAAAATTCACGCGTTTTGCCGTTTCGAGAAAAAGTTTGTTATCGCCTATTCTGTCGGGCGAATGCGCGTCGCTGTCTACCACGAATTTAACGTCCGTTTCGAAAACCTTGCGCCACTGCTCGTCCGTAAGATGAGTCTTTTTTGTGTTTATCTCGATATACGTTCCGTAATCCGCCGCCGCTTTGGCAACTTCCACAGGGTCGCAAAAACAATAATATCCGACGTGAGTTATTACGTCGACGGGATTGTTTTTTATCGCGTTCACGTAACAATCGGTGTTGAATTTTACAAGCCTGTCCGACGGTTTTCTGTTAAAAACGCTGTCGAAAATATTAGCCCACAACAACCATGCGAGATCTTTGAAACTCTTGTAGTAAATAAATCTATGCACGCCCGCGAGAATAACGTCGAGTTTTTCGTAATCGGCGGGTTTGACGTCTATCGACCCCTTTTCGCCGCGCAGATTCGATTCGATGCCGAGAAGAACCTGAACGCCCGTTTTTTCGGTGGCTTCGACGCATTCCCTCTTCATTTGATCGAGATACTTTCTGCGCATGCCGAAAGCGGGATGCGAAAATCCGTGGTCGGTTATCGCTATCCCGTAAAGTCCCTTTTCCTTCGCGCTTACGGCGTTATCCAAAATACTGCCCGTACCGTGACTGTAAGTCGTATGCGTGTGCAAATCGAAATTTATTTTGCCTTGTTCTTCATTGTTGTTCATCGAATTCGCCTATATATTCTACTTCTTCGGAAAGCTCTGTTCCGAAAAGCCCTCTGACCGTTCGTTTTATGCGGTCTATCAATCTTTTTATATCACTGCTCGTAGCCGTTTTGTCGGCTATGATGAAGTTTGCGTGTTTTTCCGAAACGTAAGCCCCGCCTTCGCGCGCGCCTTTGAGTTTCGCCTCTTCTATGATCTTCCCGGCAAAATACCCGTCGTTTTTGAAAACGCTTCCGCAAGACCTTCCCTTAGGGGTCTTTTTTTGCCTGAGCTTCAAATATTTGTCTATTTTCTCTTCGGATTGATCGAATTCGGCGTTTTCGAGCATGAAACAAACGGAAATTATCGGAAGATTCTCTCGTTTAAAAACGCTCGTCCTGTAATCGAATCCGCAAGTTTTTTGCGCCGCGACGCCGCTTGTAGTAACGACGTAAGAAACGTAATCTCCCGTCGATTTTCCGTATGCGCCCGCATTCATCGCAACCGCGCCGCCGACGCTCGCGGGAATTCCGCTTAAAAATTCCAAGCCGCCAAGCCCCGAATATAACGCGGTTTTTATAAGCTCGGAAAGGCTGACTCCCGCGTCTGCGACGATGGTTTTTCCTCTCACGGTTATATTTTTCAGATTTTCCGAGAAAATAACCGCGCCTTTATACCCTTTGTCCGAAACGAGAACGTTCGATCCGCACCCCATAACGACGTAAGGAACTTCCGATTCTTTCAGTAAATCCACAATCGACTTCGCTTGTTCCAAGCTCGACGGAAACAGTGCGCCGTCCGCCTTTCCTCCCGTTCTGTACGCCGTTTTAAGCCCTATAGGGAAATCGAGCGCGAAATTAACGCCGCTTTTTTCCGCTGTTTTTGCAATGATTGCGCTGTAAGACATCAATCTACTCCTATTCTACTATATTTCGTTTATTATTTCAAGCGTTTTTAGGTTATTTCAGGCGTTTTAAGCAACTTTTAATATTATCGGGCAAATTATCGCGGGAAATTCTGCCGCTTTGCGCACTCTGAATTTGCTTTATCGTCTCCGTGAACAAAAAAGGACTTGCCGTATACTCGTTTTCGGAAAAATCATAGCCGTAAAATTCCCCGTCCGTTTTTCCGCCGTCCGCTCTCATCATGCTTATTTTATATAGTTTTTTCTGCACGTCTTCGCTTAAAATATAATCGACGATTTTCAATGCGTATTTGTATTTTTCGTCCGACTTCGCCGTTATCGAAAGATATTGAACTATATCCGAATATCCGTGAAGGGGTTTTGCCGTAAAAGCTATCCCCCTTTTTTCAAGCCTTCTTAAATCTCTTTGCGTACCTGCAAGCACGGCGTTTTGTTCACCGAGAAATTTAACGTAAGCTTCTGTCGGCGGATAATATGAAACGTTCTCCGCCGTTACGCCCGCAAGCTTTAACGCAACGACGGGCATGGTGTTTTCTCCTTGCGATACGATAAGCCTCGTATTTTCGTCGCTTTTTGCATCATTGCCATTCAAAAACCCGTCTATAAGTCGATTATCTTCACCTTTTTCGATAAGATAATACCCGCCCGCACACCATGGGACGGCATATTGTTTCTTCCCGAACTCTCCGCCCGCAAAACCTTTTTGCGGCAGCTCCCTTGCATATTTTATAACCTCGCCCGCGCCTGTTCCGAACGAAATTATATCGGGGAATTCCCCTTTTTGAAAAGCCGCTTTCATACCAGAAAGGGTGTAGGTTTTAACGAGAACGATTATTCCGTCGTCTTCGCGGGAGGTAACAACGTCGTTTAAAAAATCGGCGCGCGACCCTGTGCCGCCTTCGAAAGTATCTGTATGCCAAAGGGTCAATGCCGTTTTGTATTCTTCGGTTTTCACGGGCTTTTTGTCGGGCGAGGACGTTTCGGGATAAGCCTTGAAAGGGACGAAAATAGCCGCCGCAAGCACTAAAACGAACGCCGCAACCCTGAAAAAAAT
>JAJWOJ010000225.1 GCA_021635425.1 Clostridiales bacterium
ATTATTATATAATATTTGTCGGTTTAGCGCAATCAAATAAACGTGAAAATCGCGTAATTTTTTTTAGGCGTTTGAGCGTTTATATGCTTATTATCTTAAAATTTGCCCGATAATCGACTTATAGGCGGGTTTTTACGATGCGTTTAATTTTGTTCGATTTGTAATATCGTGTCGAAAAACAGTTGCTTAAAAGGCGTTATTATGCTACAATACCCGTAATTACGGTAAAAATCATGAACAAGAACTACAAACTTACATTGATTGCCTGTTATTTCGGATATATAATACAGGCAATAGTCAACAATTTATCCCCCCTCCTTTTCGTGAGGTTTTCAACGCAATTCGGAATATCGGAATTTCAGATTACTTTTATAGTCTTTCTGAATTTCGCCGTGCAGATTCTGGTTGACAGCTCTTCCGCCGTTATCGCGATGAAGCTCGGGTACAGGCTGTCAACGATAATCGCGCAGATATGTTCTGCGCTCGGGCTAATTTTCCTCGGAACTCTGCCGTTTATCATGCCTCCTTATGCGGGTATTTTAATCGCGACCTTCTTTATGGCAATCGGCGGAGGGTTCGTAGAAGTCGTTTTAAGTCCGCTTGTCGAAGCTTTGCCTCTCAAAAATAAGTCGGGAGCGATGTGCTTTCTGCATTCTTTCTATTGCTGGGGGCATATTCTCGTAGTGCTTGCCGCAACGGCGTTTTTCAGTTTTTTTACAATCGAAAAATGGGTGTTTTTACCTATAGCTTTGGCCGCGCTGCCCGCAGTTAACTGCATTTTGTTTGCGAAATGCCCCATCGAAACGCTCGACGGAGACGACGACCCGATGACGTATAAAAGCATTTTCAAGATGAAAGGCTTTCTTTTGTTTATGGTTTTAATGATAGCTTCGGGCGCGGCGGAACAAGCCATAGCGCAATGGGCTTCCTATTTTGCGGAAATAAGCCTTAGCGTTTCCAAAACCACGGGCGACCTTATGGGAACCTGTCTGTTTGCGCTCGGAATGGCGATTTCCCGAACGATTTACGGAATTTTAGGCGACAAAATAAACTTAAAAGCCTTCCTTGCGGGAAGCGGATTGCTTTTAACGTGCGCGTATCTTCTTGCTTCCTTATCGAGAAACCCGTATTTTTCGCTTGCGGGGATAGCGTTCGGCGGACTTTTCGTCGGTATAATGTGGCCCGGGGTTTACGCCTTGGCGGGCAGAGAATATAAAACGGGCGGAACCAAAATGTTCGGCATGCTTGCCTTGGCGGGCGATGTCGGCTGTACGATAGGCCCCACTCTTCAGGGCGTTGTATCCTCCGATATTAAAACGGGTTTATTGTTTTCGACGATTTATCCCGTTATCTTATTTGTCGGAATAATAGCCTTGTCGGTAATTACGAAACCTGCCGAGAAAAAAGAAAAACCCACGCTATAAGTCGATGATTGCCGAATTTATTGATAAAAACGTTGTAAAATTTCAAGATGAAAATTTGCGGCGGGTGACTTTCGTCACCCGCCGCATTGCTTTGTCGTTTATATTTTCGGGGTTTTATTTTTTGCTTTTTGAAGTAAGCCGAATGTAATCGGCGTTTATCATGTCGGTCACTTCGTCCCACGTTTTGTATAAGTCGCGCTTCGCGTTTGCCGAGACTTTTTCGTAAAGAGCTTTGTCGGTTAAAACGTCTGCGATTTTATCGGCGTAGGCTTCCTCGTAGGGCGCGCATAAAAATCCGTTTACGTTTTCCGTTATCGTTCCCGCCGTTTTTGCTCCGCGAAGGAAAAGCGTGGGGGTTCCCTGGCACGCCGCTTCTATCTGTACGAGCGAATTGGTGTCGTACATAGAGGGGAATAAAAATAGATCGGCACGCGCGTAAATTTTTTCGAGCGACTCTTTTTCCGAAATTCTGCCCGCAAAAATTACATTTTTCGTCAGCCCGAGTTGCTCAGTAAGTGCGTGAAGCTGGTCTTCGTCTTCGCCCGAACCCACGAAAAGCATTTTAAAGGGGAAGCTTTTGTCCTTTAAAATTTTAAGCGAGCGGACGATGAAATCGATGTTTTTAAGATAGTTTATCCGCCCGACGAAGAGGAGCATGTTCTCATCTTCGCCAATCGAAAATGTGTCGTTTACGAACTTATAGGCGGGCTTTTTATCGTCAATCGGCGTGTGGTTCGTCGCGTTGGGGCGGATAAAGCAAGGGGATGTAAGCCCGTATTCGTCTATATATAATTTTCTTATCGCTTCGTTGACGGTGTAACATTCGTCGCAGGCGTTGAAAACCTGCATGATGGCGCGCATGGCGATTTCAACGCTCGTTTTTAGTTTCAGCGACCTCTCGAAGTCCTGCTTATATTGCGAGTGAAGTGTTGCCACGAGCGGAATTCCTTTTTTCAAGGCGTATTCCTTACCGATCATTCCCACGGTGAACGGGGAGTGGATATGAACGATATCGAGATCGCTTTTCTGAAGCTCGTTTAAAAAAGAAATGTCGAGCGCGGGGAGCGGAAGAACGTAATCGAATTTCTGAGCCGATAAAGCTTCGCACCGAACGACTTTGTAGGGGTAAATGCCGTCGTCGTGTTTTTCGGTTCCGCTCGGGCAGAAAACGGTAACTTCGTTTCCTCGAGCCGTTAAAAGTCTTGCATAGTTATCGACGACTTTTATAACTCCGTCTATCATCGGATAAAAGACGTCGACGAAAAATCCTACTTTCATTATTCCTCCCGACAACATTTGTCGATGATGTTTTTTATAATCTTTCCGACCGATTTTTATACTTTCAAAAGTTCCGTATGCGAAGACGGGGAAACGAGAATGGTTTGTTGGTCGGTGTAAATAACGCTTCCCGCTTTGGCTTTCGGCGGCTTTTTGACGTGTTTTTTCTCGGTGAAATCGACGGGGACTTTGCTTCCGCCCTGTGCGTCCGAATAGTATGCGCAGATTTCCGCGGCGATAACTATCACGTTATCGGGGATTTTCCCGCCCTTTGTCTCTATAATCACGTGCGAAGAGTGGTAGGCTTTGGTGTGAAGCCACAAATCGTCCTTAAACGCCCTTGCCGTCAAACGGTCGTTCTGAATGTTGTTTTTTCCGCATTTTACGACGTAACCGTCAACGTCGTAAACTCTGTACGGCGTTTCTTTCTCCTGTTTTTTGCGGAATTTCGGCTTCGGAAGAACGCCTTCTTCCATAAGTTCGTTTTCGATGTCCTCGAAATCTGCAACCGTTTCGGCTTTTAAAAGCTCGAGACGGACGGAATTGAGATATTCAAGCTCTTTTCCGGTCTGTTCTTTTTGCGGAACGACTATTTCGAGGGCGCGTTTTTCCTTGGCGTATTTTTTGAAATACCTCTGTGCGTTTTTGCTCGGCGTAAGGTTTTTGTCGAGCGTGATCTTCATCGGCTTCATATCGTCGTAATAATTTTCAACGGTAACTTCGCTTTCGCCCTCTTTAATCTTATATATATACGCCGTGATAAGCTCGCCTTTTAGTTTAAGTTCGTCTAAGTTTCGGCAAGACAGAATTTTTTCGTTTTCGCCCTGAAGCTTTTTGGCGTTTTTCTTTATCAGCCCGTTAATTTTGTCGAGAAGTTGTTTTTGTTTTAAGTCGAACCCCTTTTTAACGTCCCGCGAAGTGTAGAAAACGTCCTGCCCTTCGGCGATCGTGTCGAAATACGTCTTTTCTCCGCCGACGGTGAGATAATCGAAAACGTAAAAGTCCCGAAGCTTCCCTTCTCCCGCGACATTCGGTTTTATCGGCGGATTGAAATATAAATCGTAAATTATGCGATAGAGCTTCCAGGGGTCTTTTTCGCCGCCGCATCTATAGGCGAATTCGTTTGCCGTCTGATAAGAAAAACCCTTGAAATTGTTAAAGATAAAATTGCCTAAATCTTCGCCTGAAAATGCCGATAATCGGCTTATAGCCTCACTTTCGTTAGTTAATTCGGCTTTATCCTGAGGCTTGGGGAATTTATATTCCGCTCCCGAAAGGGTAACTCTCGTCGTCGCGACGTCCAAAGGCGCGTTTTTGAGGCAACCTAAAATCAGCCCGTGTTCGGTTAAAATCAGGTTGGAATATGTGCCCATTATTTAGGCGTAAAGAATTTTCGTGACGCTGTCTCGGGAATCGCTTTGGCAACGACACGTTATCGCTATTATT
>JAJWOJ010000226.1 GCA_021635425.1 Clostridiales bacterium
ATATATAGCTCTATATTTGTTTTCTTATTTACTATTAGTTTTTTATCTTTATTGCGGTTTGTTTTTACCAGATATTCTTCGCAATTATTTGAAAGTGCATTGTTTTGACTCATTTCAACAAGTTTTGATAATTGATTTACGTAATCATCGGTTTCATTATCGGTAAATAATTCGCTTGCGGGGTGAGTGTCGATTTGTCCCGATTTCGCACCCGCAAGGTAAAGGCGTTTTTCATTATATGAAACAAGTTGGCGGACTTTCAATTTCGGGATAAGAATAGTCGGCTCGTTGAGGTAAGTTTTGAAGTAATCGAGAACGGCGTTAGGGTTGGATCTTTGTCTATAAGCCGTGAGAACGGGAACGGCTTCTATAGTTTTTATCGTTTGCCCTTTCTTTACTTTGGATTGAACAATTGCGAAATATGACGTTTTCTGCGATTTATATCCGCCGTATTTCTCTACGTCGGCAAGCGCACCGCTGCCTTTTCTCGGGGTGGTTATGCCAGAATCTCCTTTCGGGTAAATCGTTTGTGTGTAAAACTCACCCATGTTGCAAAACGCATATTGCGTAACCGCCATGGTGTGTTTTTTGAACGTGGATTTGACGAGTTGCAACGAATTTTCATCCCACGCGCCTTTAACGTTGCGGGTGAACATCGTTTTCAGGTTGTTTTCGCGCCAGCCGTCGTCTTTCTTGTAGAACATAGCCATAGGCGTGGAGAAACAAGTGTGGTAAACGTTGCCGACAACGATATTAAGGTAAGCGTCGCGCGCGTGGTGCAGATTGTTTGTTTCGCGGCACTTATAAAGATCGAATTTATTTTTGAAATCGACAACGTTTTTGGCTTTGCTGTAAACAATTTGCGTTTTCGGATATTTTTTCTGCAAAAGTTCGGCAACCGCTTTCGCCGTCTGGTCGGTGATTACTTTCTGGCGGTTGATGAAATCTTCATAGTCTCCTTCGCCGAGAGGTTCGGTGCGCATAAGTCTGTCAAAAGTCTTTTTGCTTATCAGACCTTTTTCGTGAAGAAGTTTCCAAAGTTTTACTTGTCGAAGTTCTGAAGGAACGGGATAGTGATCGTCTTTTTTTGCGTTGCATGTTCTGCACACAAGAACTTTGTTATCGATGCTGTCGTCTTTGGTGTAAGACCTCGGCAAGATATGATCTACGTCGTAAGTGTCGGTGTCGAGTGACGATAAAACGATATTTTCGCCCGAATACATGCACTTGCCGAGCTGGCGGAAGTAGAGATACAGCCTCTCCTGCCGAAGCTTCATATCCGTTATTTCGTCGCTGTTAAGCTCGGCTATTATGTCCTGAAATTCCGCGTCTTTTATCGCTTTGAACTTATCCGAAAGTTGCTTTTTTCTGGAAAGTTTTTTGCCCGCTTCGCCTTTCGTTTCGTCCGTGCGGGTGAATTCGATAAAAATTCTGTCGGGAACTTTGCCTACGGCGTTGATATATTCGTCCGCCATAATAAGCGATTGCCAAATTCCGCGGCGAACCGCCGGGGAAACGTAAAGCTCTTCGATGTCTTTATAGCCGATTTCGTCCGATTCTTCGCCGTTTTCGGCTTTTATGAGTTCGGCAAAGTTATATCTTTCGTTTGCGAGAATTTCATTGAGATTCTGATTGGTTTCGTATAAAATATCGGTTATCGAAAGGAGTTCGCCCGTTTCTTTATCTGCGGCTTTAAGCCCCGTGAGAAGTTTTTCCGAGAGCCTTCCGAAATCCTTGAATACAAGCCCTTTTAAAGCTTTGACGTTGTTTTTTATTTCGGGAATTTTGCCGAAGTGCTTCAAAATAAGGTCTTCCACGATTTTTTTATCGGTGTTTAAGGTGTGCCAGAGGATTATTTTTTCCAGAATTTCCGCATTTTCGGGCTTGTCCGCAAAATCTCCGAGTATGTTTTTGAACGTTATATAAGACGACATCGAAGCGTTTAGCTCGCCGTCCTTGCCCGTCAACGTGATTGCGCGCGCCTCTTCCGGGGAAACTTCGCCCGAGCGGACGAGAAGATCGATAATTTTTTTATCCGAAACTTTATTGTATTTAAGAAACAGCTCGTTGAAAATTTTCTGTTTGAGTTCGACGGACGGAAGAGGACAGCCGTTTATTTTCAGTTTGTTGAGCTGATTCAAAACGTTATATTTTTGATAAATCATCGAGCATTTCGGCAGCACGTCTTCCGCGTGCAGAATGCTGCAATGGTTTGTCATGCGGCGCATGAATTCCTCGTTGCTCGCAGCTTTGTCTATAACGTCGTCAAAATTCCACGGCGTAACTTTCTCGTCCGTTTTTCTCACCGCCCAGCTGTTTTCGCCCGCAAGCGGACCTACGAAATAAGGAACTCTGAACAAGAACAGTTTGCGGAGCTTTTTCGCCATATCCGTCGTTTCGGGGTGATTTTTTGCCATGTTGTCGGCAATTTTAACAAGTTCGTCCTCGTTTACCTGATGAGGGAACAGTCCGTTATCCGAATGAAGGATTTTTGGAAGGAAAGATCCGTTTTCAAGCTCCGATAAAATAAGGTTTTGCGTTTCTTTATCTTTTGCGTCGATTGCGGCTATCGTCTTTTTAAGGTATTGTCTGAATTCTTCGTAACCGCACGTTTTAACTTTCTTTTTGTCTCCGCCTTTCTTCGTATATCCCACGTAATTGACGTAGTTAGCCTTTTCGTCCGTGTTTTTAAATACTTTTCCGTAAATTTCGCCCGATTCGGCTCTTAAAAAATCTTTCAGAAGTTGAAGATCGCTTTTATGCTTTTCGTAAACGGCAATCATCGCCGAGGAGATGTCGGGCTTGCCGACAAGCAATTTTTCAAACGTAACAAAGCTGTAAATCGCGCGGAGAGCTTCGGGCAGAGCGAAATTATCGCCGTAGGTCTGCCGCATGGCGTCGAAAGTTTCGTCGTTTAATTCTTTAAACGAAAACGATTTCTCCTCTTTGAAAGATTCGCCGAAAAGCACCGACGGGGAGATTTTTGCGCCGCACATGCCCTTGATGATTTCTTTTTCGAGCTTGCTTTCCGCACCGAACAGCTTTTCGAGTTCCTGCTCTTTATCGCGAATGTTTTTCTTCGGGTCGAGCAGTATTTCTTTGGCTTTTTCGGCTGAGGTTGCGGCGAATTCGGGCGCTTCGTCGTCTCCGTAAACGTTTTTCAGCGTATCGTTCAACGCCGTAAACAAACGATTTATGTTTCGTATGTCGTTCATGCTTCCTTCAAAAAGAAAGTGTCCGCGATATTTTATGATGTGATGAAGCGCAAGATAATATAATCTCAAATCATAATCGCCGCCGTCAATCAAAACCTTTCGCAGGTGATAAATCGTCGGGAACTGCCCGTGAAAAGTTTTATCGTCAAGCGCAGGGTCGTTAAAAAGATTGTTTTTATCGCCGAAAAGCGCTCCGTCTTTGTCCTCGGGCAGAAATTGGCTGTTGTTAAGGCGAATAAAGAAAGTTTTATCGTCTATAAACGGAGCGAAAAGTTCCTGCAAAAGCGCGAGCCGATATTTCCGTCGTTGCAATCTTCTTCTCGAAGTTCTGTAAGTTCTGCGTTCGAGCGCCGTCTTGCTTTCGTCAAACAAGCGCACCGACCAGCAATCCTTACCCTTTGCGCGAAGGAGTTTATAGTTTTCGTCCGTGCATGCCATTCCCACCGAGTTTGTCCCGATGTCCATCCCTAAATAAAATTTTTCCATAGTCGTTTTTCCCTTGACTTTTATTTTTTTACTTGACTTTTATTTTTTTATGTGGTAGTATATATTTACAAAATAACAAGGCAAGTTCAAATAAAAACTTTGTCTGACCACTTTTCGCAGTGTGCGATCCGCTCTTCCTTTTCGGAAGAGCATTTTTTTTACCGTCGCCGCCTCGCTTATTTTGTTTGGCTCTATTATATAATGTTATATATGACAAACGCCTGTCACATTTTATATTTTTCTTTAAAGTTTTTCTAAAACTGTATTTGCGGTGTTTTCTCGTAAAATATAGCGTTAATCGGCTTATAGCGCGACTTTTGACGTCTGTTGAATAAAATCGGAATTATTTATTGCGTTTCTTTTTTTGTTTATTATATCATATTCCCCGGTATATTTCAACATAAAAGCGAAAAAACTATTTATTTTAAAAACTTAA
>JAJWOJ010000227.1 GCA_021635425.1 Clostridiales bacterium
ATCATATATATATCCGAAAATCAAGGTAAATACGATAATTTTATGTCGGAATTTAATAAAAAAGATGTGAAACGGTCACCCCGCCTCACATTCGGCGCAAAAAAAACGAGCTATAATCAACTTACAGCCCGTTTTTATTATCCGATGATTTTATTTTATCGTTTTAAATTATATCACCACTTTTCCATGGTCTCGACCTGCTTTTTGCAAAGCTCGACGAAATCTTCGAGCTTCATCTTGCCGACGTCTCCCTGACCTCTCTTTCTTATTGCTACTTCGCCGTTTGCGGCTTCCTGCTCGCCGATGACGAGCATGTAAGGAACTTTTTCAAGCTCGGCGTCTCTTATCTTCTTGCCGATTTTTTCGGGACGAAGATCGCTTTCGGGGCGAAGACCCGCGTCGAATAACTTCTGATAAACCTTCTTGCAGTATTCCTCGCTCTTTTCGGAAACGTCCATGATTTTAACCTGAACGGGCGCGAGCCAAAGCGGGAATTTGCCTTCGAAATGCTCGATAAGGATACCGATAAATCTCTCGATAGAACCGAATACGACTCTGTGAATCATGATAGGACGGTGCTTTTCGCCGTCTTCGCCGACGTATTCCGCATTGAATCTCTGAGGAAGCTGGAAGTCGAGCTGAATGGTTCCGCACTGCCACGTTCTGCCGATGGAATCGGTTAAATGGAAGTCGATCTTAGGTCCGTAGAACGCGCCGTCGCCTTCGTTTACGGTGTAAGGAAGTTTAAGCTCGTCCAAAGCTTCGCGGAGAGCTTCGGTTGCCTGATTCCAATCTTCGTCCGAACCGATGCTGTTGTCGGGACGAGTGGAAAGCTCTACGTGATATTTGAATCCGAAAAGACTGTAAACCTCGTCGATAAGCCTTACGACCCCTTTGATTTCGGGAGTGATCTGCTCGGGCGTCATATAAATATGCGCGTCATCCTGAGTGAAGCAACGAACTCTCATAAGCCCGTGAAGCTGACCCGATCTTTCGTGACGATGAACGAGACCGAGTTCGCCTATTCTCATGGGAAGGTCTTTATAACTTCTCGGCTCGAGCTTATAAATAAGCATTCCGCCCGGGCAGTTCATCGGCTTTATGGCGTAATCTTCGTCGTCCACCTTTGTGGTGTACATGTTCTCTTTATAATGATCCCAATGCCCCGAAGTTTCCCAAAGATTTCTCGAAAGCATGATGGGCGTGGAAACCTCAACGTAACCTTCTCTGCGGTGAATTTTTCTCCAGTAATCTATAAGCGCGTTTTTAACGACCATTCCGTTGGGAAGGAAGAAGGGGAAGCCTTTGCCTTCGTTTAAAAGAGCGAAAAGCTTAAGCTCTTTTCCGAGTTTCACGTGGTCGCGCTTTTTAGCCTCTTCAAGCATGGTGAAGTAAGCTTCCATTTCCGACTTTTTGAAAAACGCGGTGCCGTAAATTCTTGTAAGCATCTTGTTTTTCTCGTTTCCTCTCCAATACGCGCCCGCAATCGAAGTAAGCTTGAAAGCCTTTATCATTCCCGTCGAGGGAAGGTGCGGTCCGCGGCAAAGATCGGTGAAATCGCCCTGCTTATAGAAGGAAATCACACTGTCCTCGGGAAGGTCTTTGATGAGCTGAACTTTATACGGCTCTTTGTACTTTTTCATCAAAGCGATTGCTTCTTCTCTCGGAAGCTCGAATCTTTCGATTGCGAGATCGGCTTTGATTATCTTCTTCATTTCTTCCTCGATTTTGGGAAGATCGTCTATCGTGATAGGCGTTTTGAAATCTATATCATAATAAAATCCCGTGTCGATCGTAGGACCGATCGCAAGCGAGCAGGTGGGGTAAATCGATTTGACTGCCTGCGCGAGAACGTGCGAACAGGTGTGACGATAAATATCGAGAGCTTCGGGATCCTTGGAAGTTACGATAACAACTTCCGCATCCTTTTCGATGGGATAAGAAAGATCGACGAGTTTACCGTCAACCTTGCCCGCTATCGCGTTTCTTCTGAGCCCTTCGCTTATCGCGGAAGCAACGCCCGCAACGGTTGTAGACCCCGGAAGTTCGAGAACTTTTCCGTCCGTAAGAGTGATTTTCATTTTGTTTCTCCTTTGCCTTATTCGGCTTAATCGATATAGTTAATCGGCTTATAGGCTGACATTTAAGATTTTTGACGCGATTTTCGATAAAATAAAACGCCCCTAAACTTATCGTTTAAGGACGAAAATTTACTTTCCGCGGTTCCACCTTATTTGCCTTGTAAAAAGCCTCTTTGTCGTCGCGTTAAGGCGCGACTGCCTCGTCCTCGAAAAGCGGTTTCGTTTGCGTTTTACCCTGCGCGGCTCTCAGCCGCCCGCGCTCTCTGTACGGTTTATACGGACTACTTGTCTTTCCTTGCGGACATTCAATTTATACCTCTATTATATCCTCCGAAAAATATTTGTCAACCGTTTTCGGCATGTTTTTTATTTTTATCCGAGGTATTTTTTTCATCTCTTTAATTTGCGGCGAACATTTTTATAATTCGCCGCGAAAAAATATTCTCCCGCCGTAAAAATCACGAAGATATTTTTTATCCGTGTCGGGAATTTCGGAGCCTATCTCCACCCTTCCGCTTGCCGACAAAATAACCTCGCGCAAAATATTTCCTTCCGAGCTTTCGGGAAGGGCGGGCAGAAGCTTGGAACGCTCTAAAAGATTATAATTTCCGTCGTAAACCCTTCCGCCCTGAACGATCGCCTTTTTACTCCTCTTCTCGCCGACGAGGTATCTTACGAATTCGCGAAGCTGTTTATCGGTGAAAACAAGCGGAATGTAACCCGTTATCTCCTCCCACTTATGCCTTAGCGGCACAAGCCTGAAATTAAAAATACCGTCGATTACGTATTCGTCGAAAATTCTCGTCCGCTTAACGATATATCTTTTATCCTCGTCGATATCGGCGGCGATCAGCGCGCTGTATAAAATTTCGCGCTCGAAATCTTTTAAACCCGAGGCGGGAATATCCTTTTTGAAATAATCGTATTTATACCCTACGGCGATCACGTCCGCGATTTTATCTTCCGCCTCGCTCCTTATATAATCGACGAAACGTTCGGGGGTTTTTATTTTCAGTTCCGCTCTGTCCCCGTTATACTTTTCGGATATCGCCCCGCCCGTTTCTGCAATTACGTTTTTTAATGCGGCAGAAATATATCTGATTCCGTCCGCTCTTTCTGTTTCATCGGAAATTTTAATCAGTCTCATAGTTATAGTGTATGCTTATTTTTGTTTTTAATTTAATCGATTTTCCTTCGGAGAATAAATTTTGTCTCTTCTTAGCCTGAACGCAAGCTTATAACTTTCCGAGAAAAGCACACACGTGAAGCATACGCCGATAATTTTCAACCATAGAATTAAAGATAAAGGCTCGGTTTTGAAAAATCCGCCTAAAAAACGCGTAATCACAATCTGAAAAGCAAAGGTCGCCGCAAAAACCGCCGTCATTATTTTATTTTTGCCCGCCGAACGGAAAATACTTTCGCCCGTAAGATCGCGGCAGTTGAAAGCATTGAAAAGCTGGAATATCACAAACATGCAAAAAAGCGTCGTGGGGACGAGTTCTCTGCCCGCTTTCAAAAAGTCGAACAAATATTCGAGAACTATAAGCGTTGCCATAAATAAGCCTTGCGCCGCGATTTTAAAAAGCATCCGCGGCGTGATTATTCCGTCCGTCCGCCTCACGGGTTTATAATTTAAAACTTCGTTCCCGCCCTTTTCAAGACCGAGAGTGAGAGCCGGCGGTCCGTCCATGATTATATCAATCCATAAAAGTTGAACGGCGTTGAAGGGGCTTGCAAGCCCGCATGCAAGGCTTGCGATAACGACTATCATCGCCGTTACGTTGACAGTAAGCTGAAACGTTATGAAGCGTTGAAAATTTCTGTAAATATTTCTGCCGAAAGAAACTGCTTTTACGATCGTCGAAAAGGAATCGTCTAAAATGACGATGTCGCTCGCTTCCTTGGTTATCTCCGAACCCGAACCCATGGCGATACCTATATCGGCATGTTTTATCGCGGGGGCGTCGTTCACGCCGTCGCCCGTGACCGCCACGACCGCGCCCGCCATTTTCAGCGCCTCCACGACTTTCAG
>JAJWOJ010000228.1:0-2638 GCA_021635425.1 Clostridiales bacterium
CGATAAACTCGTGGAGATGGACAGGGAGTATTATAACCTCGAACGCCGTGAGCACGATCATAAAATGACGTTCAAAAAGTCCGCAAATACCAACGGCTATAAGAAAATCGATATAGAAAAGGACGATTTCGGACAAGCCTCGGAAGAAGATCCGGATGACGACGATGTTTCCGGTGCGGACTTTACCTATAAAATACACAAGCAATGCGATATTGATAAAAAAGTTGCCTTGCTTACGCCTGACGACCGGACGATTTACCAAATGTATTATGTGGACGGGTTCAGACAGACGGAAATTGCGGAAGAACACGGAAAAACGCAAGGTTACGTCGCAAAACGGCTGATGAAAATCGGCGACGCATTGCAGGAAAATAAAACCGATGAAGAGCGTGCAAACGCTCAGTGGGAGAAATTTTTGCGTAAATTCCGTACGGATGACGACGAAGATATTTTGTGGGATATGTTTTTATATTTGCTGCCCGTTGAGGAGCAGGCGGATATTGCCAGTTGGTTTTACAGTTATCGCGAGTTTTATAAATTCGGGCTGTCGTATCTCATAATTCGCCCGTTCGATAATGTAACCGACCAAACCGAATTCGGGAACAGAATGAACGAATTGCCTTATCACAGCCGTTATATGTATTACGAAATTTTCGACGGGCAGATTACAGAGTTGCAATGGCTGTATCTTGCGCTTTGCGAAGAAGTAGAGCACCGTAAGAAAACTTTTCCGCAGAAGCCCGCGGGAACGAATTTCGAGAAGATTTTTCAGAAAGCGGAAGAAATCTGCAAGCGGCTCGAAATGACGGCGGAAGAGTTTATAAACGAGCGATTTATACCGAAAGGAGCGGAAAAACGCGGGAAACGATATAAAGATTACAGGCGAAAATATCAGAATATCGTTGTGGCGGACGAAACCGACACGCGATCTATTGAAGAACAACTTCGGGATATATTCGGAGACGGTCCGGTCCCTGAATTTTCCAACCCGGAATTCCGCAAGAAAAAATAATTTAAAAAATTTTTCATGTTTTGGAATATTTTCGGCGTTTTATTCGCTTGATAGGTGTAAAACTTTTTTGCAGGCAGGAGGAATATTAAAATGCAAAACAAAATTAAAGTGTTTGAAAATAAGCAGGTGCGGACGTTATGGAACGCCGACGAAGAAGAATGGTATTTTTCCGTCGTAGACGTATGCAACGTTCTGGCGGATTCGGCAAGTAAAGATCCGGGCGCATACTGGCGCAAACTGAAACAGCGCTTGAAAAACGAAGGAAGTGAAGTCGTGACAAATTGTCACGGGTTGAAAATGCAGGCTTCCGACGGTAAAATGCGAGAGACCGATTGCCTTGATACGAAAGGCGTTTTGCGGCTTGTGCAGTCGATTCCGTCGCCGAAAGCGGAGCCGTTCAAAATGTGGCTGGCGCAGGTTGGAAGCGAGCGGCTTGACGAAATAGCCGATCCGGAAAAGGCGATACTTCGCGGCGCGGATTTTTACCGTGCCAAAGGTTATACGGAAGGCTGGATCAATCAACGCTTGCAGACAATAGAAATGCGCAAAGAACTGACAGACGAGTGGAAAGCTCGCGGAATAGAACAGGAAAAAGATTACGCGATTTTAACGAACGAAATGACGAAAGCATGGAGCGGCTTATCCGTTAAAGAGTATAAAGAGCTCAAAGGGTTGAAAAAGGAAAACCTGCGCGACAATATGACGAATATCGAACTCGTTCTGAATATGCTTGCGGAAGTTACGACGACGGCGATATCGAAACGGGAACAGCCCGATACGTTTGAAGAAAGCAAAACGATTGCCAAAAGAGGCGGAAAAGTAGCAAAAAATGCAAGAACGGACATCGAAAGTCAGTTGGGACAATCGGTAATTTCTCCGCTCAATGCGAGCAATAAGCCCGCGCTTGAAGTGAAAACGGACAGCGATGAGGAAAAAGGTTAAAACCGCTTTATCATTTGGGGAAAATGTAATGGATAAGATAGAAGAATTATTAAAAAATCCGCAGACAGACTTGCAAAAACAAGCATTAACCGATACTTCGTATAAAAACATAGATCATGGTTTAAGCGATGACGATACAAATTTTGAACTGGCAACTTACGGGGATGCTATATTGAAACTTGCTTTATGTAAAATTTATCGGGATAGGAAAAATGCGGGAATAAAGTTTTCGGATAATCTTTCAAAATGGAAAGAAAAGCATGAAAGCGATGAGGTTTTAGTGCGAGTTATTGCAAAGCATTATAAATTGCTGAAATTTCTCAAATACGATAAAAAGGGAAACGGTAAGCCCAAAGAGCAAAAGCCGCGGAACTATAAACATAAAGGACAAAACGATAAAGACAGGCACAAATACATCGCGACCGCAATGGAGGCGTGCATTGCCGCAGTGTATATAGAAAACGGCGAAAATGAAGTCATTGAAATCGTAAAAAAATGGATCCAATGGATAGACGAATCTAAATCTTAAAATTTGCTAAAATACACAGTCACATAAAAAATAGAAAGGAAGCCGGATAAAAAGTTTGGCTTCCTTTTTGTGTGCGATTGCCGGGAGAAGTTCCGACAATTTTTTATTTTTAACAAAGGAGCGATAAATGAAAAATTACAGTCGGTATCGTCCGC
>JAJWOJ010000228.1:2648-4101 GCA_021635425.1 Clostridiales bacterium
TAGTTGGAACGTCCGCCGTGAATGGGAGAAAAACAAACAAAAAAATAAAAAACAGGAGGACAAATGGAAGAAAAAAGATTAAAACAATTTACGTTTTACGATTTGTATTACGAGGCATTGAAAGGACTTCCCGACGAGGCGGCGGGAAGAATGGCGAAAAACATCTGCAAATTTATGTTTACGAACGAAGAGATTTCGGAGCCGCAGGACGACAGGGAAAACTTTTTCTGGAGCAATATCAAGGACGTTCTCGAAGAGGTTAAACGAATAGAAGAAAGCGGACGAAAGCCTAAAAATCTCAATGAGAAGATGCCGCATTTTGTGTTTATCGATACTTACGGTAAGGCGCTGAAACTGATGACGGATGCGGAAAGCGGACAGTATATAAAGGCAATCTGCGAGTATATGTTTTACGGGACGGAACGGAAATTAAAACCGCCCGTAGATATGTATTTTTCGTTTGCGAAAAAGAAGCTGGAATTATCCCGGAAAAGAAAATCTTCGGGAAGTAAAGGCGGCGCGACAACGCGCGTAAAGGTATCGGATAAAGAGATTTCAAAGGCAACCGAAAAGAAAAATCAATATGTTTCGTTCGATGATTTTATGGCGGAAAATCCGAAGATAAAAAACGATTTATATGCTTCGAGGATGCATTTGCTGGACGGAGTGAACTGGATGAAACTGGATTGCGGGCTGGAAAAAAGCGAGTATAAAGATTGCGACAGTCTGTATCGGATTTTAATGCACAAAGAGGAGATAATGAACAATGCATGGGAATAAAAAGAACGGAGTAAACCGTGAAGCAAAAACGGAGCAAAACACGGTAAAATCGAAGCAGGTTAAGAAAATGCAGTCTTCGCCGCATTTTGTGTTACGGAAAGCGGCACAGCCGCCTTTCGTTTACGAGAGCAAGAATACAAGGGAAAAGGAGGAAAATTTTGTCCGGAACGCCGGTAATATTCAACGTGGCATATACGCCGTATAAACTGAAAAAAGGTTCGACCGAAAAAGAGATAAAAGCCCACGCGGAAAAACGCGCATATTACGATTTTACGGGCGATACGAATTATCTTCGGTATATGACCACCGAAGGGAAACTTACGGGAAACGAATCCAAAAAGTTTACGATGCTCGATTATCTGCAAAAATCCACGGGCGTGTTCAACGGCGACGGAATGATAAGCAAGGACGAATTAAAAGAAATGAAACGACGGCTGAAAGAAAACAAAGGCAACATCTGGAGCGGGTTCGTATCATTCGACGAAGAAAATTCCGGAAAGATCGATACGCCCGAAAAGTGTATCGCGCTGATACGGAAAACGTTCAACGAGTTCTTTCGCGATATGGGGCTGGATCCGCGCAAAGTCGATCTGATATGTGCTTTGCATCTGGACAGGCCGTCGCATCTGCACTTTCATTTCGAGTTTTACGAAAAGCGTCCGTGGCTGAAAAA
>JAJWOJ010000229.1 GCA_021635425.1 Clostridiales bacterium
GGGTTAATCGTCCTGAAATAATTATCCAAAGAGATGACGCGCGTTTTATGTCCGCATGCTTCGAGTTGTTTTTTTATCATAGCCGACGTCGTGGTTTTCCCCGACCCCGAAGGTCCCGATAATAATATTACGGGCTTTTCCCTGCAATTTAAAGCGATTTCATGAGCGATTTCTTCAACTTCGCCGTTAAACCTTTCGTCTTCGCGTAATAAATCTTTTTCAGAAACAAATCTTTTATTTATAAATTCACAGTCAATTGTTTTCATATAGTATTTATATGCCGAAAATGTTCATTTGTTACAAGTCGCAATCAAATCCGACCCTTCGGCTATATCCTTTACGATTATTTGTCCGATTTTTACGGGCGGACAAACCGTTATTTTGTTTATTTTATCCATCAGCTCGAAAAGCTCGCTCTTTTTTACGGGATTGCTTGTCTTTACGGAAACGACTCCGCCGTCGGCACACTTTACGGTCGTTGTCAAAACCCGTCTCGGGCATATCACTTCGCTTTCGGCATATTTCTTACCCCTTAGGCAGGAATAGCCGCCGACTGAAATAATTTTGTCGCCGTCAAGCTCCACGGTAATTTCGCATCCTTTCGGACATTCGACGCACGTCAGTTTTTTTTCCATATATCACCTCTCGATTTCAACCGTTATCGTTTCAGAAATATCGCCGAATTTATCCGCGCTCAATTTTACCCGCTGCATTTCGCCGGGTACAACAACGGTCTTTTTGAATGACGCGATAGTTTTGTCGCCGCATCTGAGATTTATTTTCGGATTCTGAATCGTCGCATTCACTCTGAAATACAAGGAAACGTCTTCATCGCCTTTAAGATTTATTTTTTGCGGTAAAACGTATGAAACGAAATTACCCGCGGCGGTTAAAACGATTTCCTTTTCTTTTTTACCGTTCATAGCATAAAAAGCCGCGCTTTTCCCCGCAATTTCCGCTTCTTCGGATACAAAATCGACAAGGTCGTGAACCTGCAACACGTTTCCGCAGGCAAAAATACCTTCGACGGAAGTTTCTCTCGACTGATCGACAATCGCGCCTTTCGTTCTCGGCGAAAGTTCAACGCCCGCCTCCTTCGACAGCTCGTTCTCGGGAATCAATCCCACGGAGAACAATACCGTATCGCAATCGAAGTGCATTTCCGTCCCCGCAACGGGTTTTCTGTTTTCGTCAACCGCAGAAACGACAACGCCGGTTACCCTCTCCCTGCCCTCGATTTTCGTTATCGTATGACCGAGATAAAGAGGTATTCCGAAATCGTCGAGGCACTGCACGATATTTCTTTTAAGCCCGCTCGAATACGGCATGATTTCAAAAACGGCTTTAACGTTTGCTCCCTCAAGCGTCATACGACGCGCCATGATAAGCCCGATATCGCCCGAGCCTAAAATAACGACGTTTTTACCCGGCAGAAAACCTTTTATATTGACGAATTTTTGTGCCGCGCCCGCGGAAAAAATGCCCGCAGGACGAGACCCCGGAATGTTCAGAGCGCCTCTGCTTCTCTCTCTGCAACCCATCGCGAGAATAACGGATTTTCCTTTAATCGTAAAGACGCCGTTTTTCTCGTTTATCGCCGTAACGGTTTTATCTTCGGTAAGCGACAAAACCGTGGTTTTTGTCATAAGCTCGATATCGCGGGTTGCAAGCTCCCCGATAAATCTGTCCGCATATTCGGGACCCGTAAGGCTTTCTTTGAAACGGGCAAGCCCGAATCCGTTATGAATACATTGATTCAATATTCCGCCGAGCTTTTCGTCCCGTTCGACGATAACTACCTTTTTCGCGCCTTCGTCATACGCTTTAATTGCGGCGGCAAGCCCTGCGGGACCTCCTCCGATTACGATAACGTCATATTCGTTCATTTTGTTCTCTCCGTCAATATCTTCGAATTTTTACCGTTTTTCGTAATATCCGTCATCGGCACGTTCAATTCTCTTGCGAGGATTTCGACGACGTGCGGCATGCAAAAACCGCCCTGGCATCTTCCCATTCCCGCTCTCGTTCTTCTCTTCACCGCGTCAACGGACGTTGCTTTCGGGTTTGCATGTATCGCGCCGACGATTTCGCCTTCGGTTATTTTTTCGCATCTGCAAACTATATTCCCGTATCTGCCGTCTTCCCCGATCAGTTTGTTTTTTTCGTCCGCCGATAATTCGTTAAAGAAATATTCGGGCTTTCTGTACGGGTTATAATCGGATTTTCTTTTCAAATCAATCCGCTTCGAAACGATATTTTCGACAACGTATTTCCCGATTGCGGGAGAAGCCGTAAGTCCCGGAGATTCTATCCCTATGAGATTTACGAAACCTTTATTGTTTTTGCTCTCTTCGATGATAAAATCATGTTTGTCGTTATACGCGCGCACACCCGAAAACGACGTGATCGTATCGCCGAGAGGAAGACCGGTTATCATTTCCGACGCTTTGGAAATAATCGAAGCCAAACCCTCGGCAGTGGTATCCGTATCGTTTCCGTTAATTTCCTCGGCTGTCGGTCCCATGAAAATATTACCGTCGACCGTAGGAGATACAAGCACTCCTTTTCCGAGTTTTGTCGGAGTGAAAAACAGCGTGCTTTTCGTAAGATATCCCGCAGTTTTATCCAACAGAATATATTGTCCTCTTCTTGCGTGAACGGCATAATCGTCGCCGATAAGCTTTGCGATTTCGCCGCTGAAAATCCCTGCGCTGTTTATAACGATTTTCGATTCAATCTGTCGTAAATCTTTCGAAAAAACAGTGTAACAATCGCTGTTTTTTGTTATTTTTACAACTTCGAAATCACACAGGAGTTCTGCTCCGTTATCCATTGCGTTGCCGATTGCGGCAATCGTTAAATTGTAAGGACAAACAATTCCGCCCGTCTTTGCTTCCAACGCGCCTTTTGCGTTTTCCGAAATTTCGGGAACCCTTTTCCCGAGTTCCGCTGCGGAAATAATTTCAAGCCCTTCAACTCCGTTTTTCTCGCCCCTTGCTTTAAGTTCAAGCAAAGTTTTTAAATCGTCGTCGGAAAAAGCAACGACAAGCGATTCGTTGTTTTTATATTTAACTCCGAGTTCTCTGCAAACTTCGGGCATCATTTTATTCCCCGAGACGTTGAATTTCGCTTTCAACGAACCTTCTTTTGCGTCGAATCCCGCATGAACGATTCCGCTGTTGGCTTTGCTTTGCCCCATGCAGACGTCGTTTTCTTTTTCAAGCATGCATATTTTAAGATCGTAAGCGGATAATTCGCGTAAAATCATCGCACCGACCACTCCACCGCCGATCACCGCAACATCAAACATTAAAAACCTCCGTTTTAAAGATATTCGACGATATCGTTTAAACTGTCTAATATAAATTCGGGTTTTTTATCCGATTTGTCAACCATGTCCTCCGTGCCTTCGCCCGACAAAACAAATAAACTGTGAAAACCGCAATTAACACCGAACGCAATGTCCGTATAAAGCCTGTCGCCGACCATCATAAACTCCTCCGGGGCGGCGTTATATTCTCTCATAAGCCAATCGCCGAACGTTTTATAAGGCTTGCCGATAATCACGTCGGGAACTCTTCCCGTCGATGTTTTTATCAGTTCGATAAAAGAACCGACGTCGGGTAACGGTTTGTTTTCGGAAGGACAATTGATATCGGGATGCGTCGCGATATATTCTGCATTTTCCCAGAGATTATCGGTAAATTTGCAAAGTTTTACGTATGTCGATTCCGTATCGTAAGCAAGAACGCAGATATCTGCAACCCCCTCTTCCGTAACGTTTATCCCGTTTTTCGCAAACTCTTCTTTAAGGCTCGTTGTACCAAACAGCCTTACCGTTTTGCCTTTTCTGTTTGCTTTTAAAAAATCGATTGCGGCTAAACCCGAAGTTTTAACTTCATCGCCGAGCCTGAAAAGATTCATGCCCGTCAGCTTCTTATAATAAGTCTCCACGCTTTTTGAGGAATTGTTTGTAAGATAAATAATCTTTTTCCCCGCTTTACGAATTTTATCAAGCGTTTTATCCATGTTGCCGATAAGTATTCCGCCGAGATAAACAGTCCCGTCCATATCGAGCAATAAATATTTT
>JAJWOJ010000007.1:0-13846 GCA_021635425.1 Clostridiales bacterium
AAATTCATAAGCAAAAAAGTTGAATTGGGAGGAAGGTGGCGGCGCAGCCGACGAATGAGGGGCGCAAGAAGACTTGAAATAAGTATGGATAAAGCAAGCATTGTAAATTTCAAAATTATCTTAGTTTATGTAGTCCGCTCTTATTTTTAATGGTCGTTTGCCCCTCTTTGTCGCCTTTTGTTATGGTAAAAATATTTACTTCTGGCGGGCGACATCTCTCCCGCATACAGCCGTTTTCACTTATCCCGTATCTGCATAGGGCGCGAACTTTTTAATATTATTGCCAAAATTTCTAAAACAAAAATTCACCGGGTCAAAACACTTCCTGCCATGCGGAAAATCTGCCGATTGGGAAGATTTTAGCGACAATTCCGCCGAGTTTTTGATTTGCGGCGGGTGAAAATAAAACATAACGTCAAGCCCGTTGCGGTGCATAGAAGAGAAGAGAGGAAGGACGGAAGGAAAATCGCCGCGGGCGAGGCGGACGAAAAGGACTGCCGCAGAGTTATTACCGTTGTCGGGATCAACTGTATGCTTGTTGAGGCGAGGACGAAAAGAGTAGTCGCGCCGTCGTGATTGCCCCTTGCGGTTAATTTTGTCGTTGCGGAAATCCCCGCGGGGGTTGCAACTCCGCCAAGCCCCAAAAGATTTGCCGAAATATTGACCGAAATATCTTCGGCTTCGTCATCGGGCGGATTTTTAAACAGTTTATTTATCAGAGGTCGGAGGAGTTTCGAAAGCTTGTTTACGGCTCCGCTGTCTTCCGCAACCTGTAAAATTCCCGACCACACAGAGTAAATTACAAGTAGGCTCATCGACAGCGTAACCGCCTTTTGTCCGCCGCTCGTCATTGCCGCAAGCGCTTTGTCGGGTGAAAAAACCGCAAATACAATCAGTGCCGATATAAAAATAAAGGTGAAAATTACGTTCATGCTACAAGTTATGATAAAAAACGCTCTTTTATGTTTTACTTTTTCTTTGATTTAGATTATAATATATATAAACGAAAGAACAAAGAGGTCGGACGACATGAAAGACAAATACTATATTACGACGGCGATCGCCTATACTTCGTCGAAGCCGCATATCGGCAACACTTACGAAGCGATTTTAGCGGACAGTATCGCGCGTTTCAAGAAAAAACAGGGTTACGACGTATTTTTCCAGACGGGAACGGACGAACACGGACAGAAGATTGAGGAAAAAGCAAAAGCTTTCGGCAAAACGCCGAAGGAATACGTCGATATGGTGTCCGACGAAATCAAAGCCGTATGGAAATGCGTAAACGTAGATTACGATAAATTCATCAGAACAACCGATAGTTACCACGAGGAGCAGGTTCGCAAAATTTTCAGGAAGTTTTACGAGCAGGGCGATATTTACAAGGGAGCTTACGAGGGGTGGTACTGCACGCCTTGCGAGTCGTTCTGGACGGACAGTCAGCTTGTCGGCGGCAAATGCCCCGATTGCGGCAGAGAAGTGAAAAAAGCCAAAGAAGAGGCATACTTCTTCAAGATGAGCAAATACGCTCCTAAGCTTATCGATTATATAAACACTCATCCCGATTTTATTTATCCTGTTTCCCGCAGAAACGAAATGATGAACAATTTCCTTCTCCCGGGGCTTCAGGATCTCTGTGTTTCGAGAACGTCTTTTAAGTGGGGTATTCCCGTCGATTTCGACCCGAATCACGTCGTTTACGTCTGGCTCGACGCGCTCACGAACTATATAACGGGCATAGGCTACGACGCGGACGGAAACAATTCCGCGCTTTTCGGCGAATGTTGGCCGTGCGACGTGCATATAATCGGAAAGGACATAATAAGATTTCATACCATTTATTGGCCTATTTTCCTTATGGCGTTAGGTCTTCCGCTTCCTAAAAAGGTATTCGGGCATCCGTGGCTTTTGCAGGACGGCGGGAAAATGTCGAAATCGAAAGGCAACGTTCTGTATGCCGACGACCTCGTTTCCGTTTACGGCGTAGACGCGGTGAGATATTACGTTCTCGACAATATGCCGTTCGATAACGACGGGCTTATAAGCTGGCAACTCATCACCGACAAGGTGAACAGCGAACTTGCCAACGTTTACGGAAATCTCGTCAAAAGAACTATCGCGATGAGCGAGAAATATTTCGGCGGAGTTGTTGAAAGAAGCGGAGTTTCGGATCCTTTGGACGACGAACTTAAAGTAATGGCTGCGTCGACGTATTCTAAGGTTTCCGCGTTTATGGACGAATTCCGCATCGCGGACGCGATAGATACGGTATTTTCGCTTTTAAGGCGCGCTAATAAGTACGTGGACGAAACCGCGCCGTGGGTACTTGCTAAGGACGAAGCTAAGCTTCCGAGGCTCAAAGAAGTGCTTTATAACCTCACCGAAATTATCGCGATGTCCGCTTCGATGCTTTCGCCGTTTATGCCGGAAACATCGGCGAAGATTCTTTCGCAGATAAATTGCGAAGAGAGAAAATTCTCCGATCTCGATAAATTCGGGCTTTATCCCGACGGCAACAAGGTTTTGGAAAACGCCGAAGTCGTGTTCGCAAGGCTCGATCCTGCGGAAGTCGAGAAAAAAGCCGAAGAAATCAGGAATAAATATATAGTAAAAGAGGAGCCGGAAGAAGAAAAAATGCCAGAAATCGGCATTGAGGACTTCGCTAAAATTCAGTTTAAAACCGCGCTCGTCACGGCGTGCGAAAAGATAGAAAAATCTAAAAAACTGCTTAAACTCACCCTTAAAGTCGGCAACGAAACGAGGATTGTCGCAAGCGGAATTTCGGAGTGGTATAAGCCCGAAGAACTCGTCGGCAAAAAGGTCGTAATCGTTTACAACTTAAAGCCCGCAAAGCTTTGCGGAGTGGAAAGCCGCGGAATGATTCTTTGCGCCGAAAAAGACGGAAAAGTTTGCGTCGTATCGCCGGAAAACGGAGAAATTCCGGACGGGGCGACGGTGAGATAATGTTTGTTGATTCTCACGCTCATTTAACCGACGAAAAATACGGCGAGGATATAGCGGCGGTTATAAATCGTTATCGGGAAGCGGGGGTAGGCGCGGTCGTAAACGCGGGCGCGGACATGCTTTCCACCGAAAAATCCGCGATTTTAGCTGATAAATACGACGATATGTATTTCACGGCGGGCGTTCATCCCGACGAGGCGAAAACTCTCGACGACGAAGCGTATATCGAGCTTAAAGAGTTTGCAAAGCGAAAAAAATGCGTCGGAATAGGCGAAATCGGTTTTGATTTTCGCTGGATGAAATCGACTGAAGAGGAGCAGATTCACGCGTTTGAAAAGCAGCTCGAACTTGCTTTCGAGTTGTCTCTTCCCGTCGTGATACATTCCCGCGACGCAACCCAAAAAACGCTTGAATTTTTAAAGGAAAGAAAAGAGCTTTTAAAGAACGGATTTTTGCTGCATTGTTTCGGCGAAAGCGCGGAAATCGCAAAAATATACGTCGATATGGGCGCATATTTCTCTTTCGGCGGCGTTATAACTTTCAAAAACGCAAAAAAAGAGGAAACGATACGCGCCGTACCGACTGACAGGCTGCTTACGGAAACCGATTGTCCGTATCTTTCGCCCGAGCCGTTCAGAGGGCAGGTGAACGAACCTTGCAGAATTCCGCTTATAGCTAAAAAACTTGCGGAAATAAAAGGCTTGGACGAAACCGAAACGGAAAAAATAATCGAATCAAATTTCAAAAGGTTTTACAGGATATAAACATGGATACTATTTGTTACGAGCTTGACGGAAAACTTTATATCAACCTTACGAACAGATGTTCGAACGATTGCAGCTTTTGCGTGCGGAACGGGAAGGAATCCTATTTCGGCAATAAACTGTGGCTTTCAAAGGAGCCGACTGCGGAAGAAGTTCTTGCCGCAATCCCCGAAAGGGATTTCGACGAGGTGGTTTTTTGCGGCTTCGGCGAGCCTACGTTCCGCTTTAAGGAGCTTCACGAAATAGGCAAGGAGCTTAAAAAACGCGGATATCTCGTTCGGCTCGACACCAACGGACAGGGTAATCTCATAAACGGCAGAGATATCACGGAGGAACTTAAAGAGGCGGTCGATAAAGTCAACGTAAGCCTTAACGAATGCAATGCCGAGAAGTATTTCGACGTATGCCGTCCGCTCTTCGGCGAAGACGCGTATCCAGAGCTTATAAATTTTGCGAAAGAATGCAAAGAACGCGGAATTTACGTTACCTTTTCGGTTGTCGATATAATCGGAGAAAAAGACGTCGAAAAATGCAGAGAGATAGCCGATAAAGCGGGTATTCCGCTCAGGGTCAGAGAATATATAAAAGAAAGCTGATGAGTTTAAAAGAAATACTTGTAAAAAACAATTTCCGCTTCAATAAGAGATTCGGGCAGAATTTCCTCACCGATAATAATCTTCTGGACAGCATAGTCGAAAAAGCGGGGATAACGGGCGGGGATACCGTAGTCGAAATCGGTTGCGGCGGCGGAACGCTAACGGCGGCAATTGCTAAAAAAGCTAAACGAGTTATAGGTTTTGAGATTGACAGAAACTTAAAACCCGTTTTAGAGGAAAGCCTTGCGGGGTATGAAAACGTCGAGATAATTTTCAAAGACGTAATGAAGATGAAAACGGAAGAGATAGAAGAAATGTGCGGCGGAGAGTTTTCGCTCGTGGCAAATCTTCCGTATTATATCACGACGCCCATTCTGATGAAGTTCGTTGAGGAATCGTCGAAGGTAAAGAGCATAACGGTGACCGTTCAGGAAGAAGTCGCGGACAGGCTGACCGCAAAAGCGGGGACGGAAGCTTACGGCGCGATTACAGCGGGCATAGATGTTGCGGGTAATGCCGAAAAGCTTATGAGAATCCCGAGGACGATGTTTTATCCCGCGCCCAACGTCGATTCCGCCGTGGTTAAAATCACGATGGATAGGGACAAATACGGCGACGTAGACTTAAAAGCTTACAGATCTGCGGTGAGATGCGGTTTTGCGAGCAGACGAAAAACACTCGTCAACAATCTCATGCAATCGTTTAAAATTCCGAGAAGCGAAGCCGAAGAAATCGTCGTTGCCGTTAAAGGCGACTGTCTTGTTCGCGGCGAAACGCTTTCCACGGAAGATTTCGTCGAGCTTTCCCGCATGTTGAAACAAAAAGGAATACAATTTTAAAAATAACGACTTTGAAAATAACGACATATTGAACTTTTTAGGCGTTTTCGGGCATATATTAAAATGAGAGCGTTTTAAGGAGGTTTAATATGTCGTTCTTTACAAATAACGCGTCGGACAGATGTCCCGGCAGAATAAACGGCAATCCTGTAAACGGGCTGTGTGAAAAAGTTTGCGTAGAAGCTCAGAAGGTCTTCGATGCTTGCATCCGCCAGACTCAGGAAGAGGGCATAACGCTTGCGCTTACGAATTTCAATCCCGCAAATCCCGCTTATCCGCTTACGTTTTTAAGCGCGAGGAGTATAGGTAACGAGGGCGTTTTAACCAACGTCACCGTAGACAGGCTTCCCGACAGAGAACGTTTCGGCAGAGTTCAGGCAACGGTAACCGTTCCCATGGAAGTGGTTTACACCGACGCCAACGGGGTGAGAGGCACCGCTACGTCAACCGTTTCGTTCGATCAGGATATAATCATGTACATACCCGAGCCGTCGATAATACCTTACAGAATCAATTCCGTGGTTTCCATCGTCGCGCCCGAGGGAATTTA
The DNA here is from genome assembly GCA_021635425.1 of Clostridiales bacterium. Lineage (GTDB taxonomy): Bacteria > Bacillota > Clostridia > Christensenellales > Borkfalkiaceae > UBA10281. The sequence continues at coordinate 5,714 of JAJWOJ010000007.1, forward strand.
CACCGACACGGCTACGTTCACCGTTTCGTGTTGCGTAACCATTATAATGAAGGTCGTCATGACGGTTGAAATTTTGTTGCCGTCTTACGGCTACGCTACCATTCCTCAGTGTCAGGAATACACGCAGGAGGTCTGTTCGGGATTTTTCGATCTTCCGATTTACCCCGGAAACACTTAAACAAAGGCGTGAAACGGCGCATATGCCCGAGGGGAAAGCTTCTCTCGGGCTTTTTTTATGTTTTAACGTTCGTAAAGACTTGATAAAATCCGTAAAATGTGTTAATATACAACACGGATAAAGGAGAATACGTCGTGAGATTTTTTGCCATAAGCGATCTTCATATGTGCAGCAAAGGCTCGAAACCTATGGATATTTTCGGCGCGAAGTGGGAAAACTATCTCGAGAAAATATTTGCGGATTGGGAAAAGAAAGTCGAGGATGACGACGTTGTGCTTATCGGCGGCGACATAAGCTGGGCTATGGATCTTCCCGAAGCGTTGGAAGATATTTCGGTTTTATACCCGTTAAAAGGCAAAAAGGTGCTTATACGCGGCAATCACGACTATTGGTGGAAAAGTATATCAAGAATCAGAAATTCTCTTCCCGAGGGGTTTTACGCGCTTCAGAACGACTGCGTTAAATTCGGCAAAACGATAATCTGCGGAACGCGCGGCTGGTGCGTTGAAGGTTCGCCCGACTTTAAAGAACAGGACAGAAAGATTTATTTAAGAGAAGCGGAAAGGTTAAAACTCGCGCTTTCGTCGGCGGAAAAAATTAAAGAGGATGGCGACGGGATTATCGCGCTTATTCATTATCCGCCTTTCAACGTAAGGCGCGAAAATTCGTTTTTTACCGACTTGTTTGAAAAATACGGCGTTTCGGATGTGGTTTACGGTCATCTTCACGGCAAGGACTGCAGAACCGATCTTAAAATAGAAAAAAACGGCGTAAGATATATTCTCACTTCGTGCGATCAGGTGGATAACAAGCTTACGCTTATAAAGGAAGAAAAATAAAATGGAAAACGTTCGTGAAGAAAAAGAACAATCAAAAGGCTTGCAAATCGTCAAAAAACTCGCTTCGCGCTGGTTTATAGACGCGTTTTCGGGTATGGCTCAAGGGCTTTTCTGCACGCTCATCGCGGGGACTATCTTAGCGATGTTTGCGGGGTGGATAGGCGATAATTTCGTCGGAAAATCGCTTTTGACGATTGCGAATTTCGCGAAAACTCTCATGGGTGCGGGGATAGGCGTAGGTATCGCGAACGCGCTTAAAAGAGGTAAACTTGTCATGTTTTCGGCGGCGGTCGCGGGGTTCGCGGGGGCGTTTGCCGATAAAATAATCGCGCTTAACGCCACGTTGACGCTCGGAATGTGCGGAAATCCGATAGGCGCTTACGTCGTAGCGTTGTTTGCAATCGAAATAGTTTCGCTTTATGCGGGCAAAACCAAGCTCGATATTCTCATCGTTCCGCTCGGAACGCTTGTTTTGTGTTTTGCGGGTTGCTATCTCGCATTCCCGTTTATATGGCTCATTCAGCAGCTCGGTTGGCTTATCTCCAAAGCAACTGCAATAACCCCGTTTTTCATGGGAATAATAATTTCCGTCGTTATGGGCGTTCTTCTCACGATGCCCACTTCGTCTGCGGCGATATGGATATCCGTTGCGAGCGGAATTACCGACGACGCCATGCTTATAGCGGGCGGGGCGGCGGTTGTCGGCTGCAGCTGTCATATGATAGGCTTTGCCGTAGCATCTTTCAGAGAAAACGGCGTTTCGGGGCTTATTTCGCAAGGGATAGGCACAAGCATGTTGCAGATTCCGAATATTATGAAAAAGCCCGTTATTATGCTTCCGGAAATAATATCGAGCGCGATTTTAGGTCCCGTATCCACGTGCCTTTTCAAACTTAAATGCAACGCCGCGGGCGGCGGAATGGGTACGAGCGGGCTTGTCGGCGTATTCGGTACGATAGAAGCAAGCGCGGGAATGAATCCCGTATTATTGGCGGTAGGGGTTGCGCTTTTGTTGTTTATTCTTCCCGCCGCGTTGTCGTTTGCTTTTTCCGAACTGTTCCGTAAACTCGGCTGGATCAGATTCGGAGATCAGAAACTTGACTGAAAAACAGAATTAAATCGATAAACCTTTCATAAGATTTTTATGAGAGGTTTTTTTATGGATAAAGTTATTCCGAATTTTTGCATCGAGTATAAAAAATCGCTTATAGCGAGCGGCGTCGGCGACGTTATATCTTTCAACGAGCGGGAAATAAAACTGAAACTCGAAGACGGCGGAAGAGTGAATATTGCGGGCGATAACCTTAAAATAGTCGGATTTGAAAAGAGAACGGGCGAATTTAAGCTTGCAGGCGTTGTTCTGAGCGTAAAATTTCTCGGCGGCGCGTCGTCGCCGTTTGCGAAACTGTTTAAGTGATGTTCGTAAGCGAAGGGCAGTTCTATTATTTTTCGGAATGTTTTTTAATCGGCGCGCTATGCGGCTTATGCTGTTTACCTATTATGTTTTTGCAGACGTTTATAAGAAACAAACCCGTTAAAGCTTTAACCGATCTTGCGGCAATCGTTCCGCTTTTTCTAATTTATCGGAGGCTGTCGCTTTTTTTCGGTTTTCCCGATTTCAGAATTTACATAATCGCGGGCGTTATATGCGGTTTTATGGCGGAGAGCGCGAGTTTCAACAAAACGCTTGCATTTTTCGGCATATTGCTGTATAATAAAATCGGGGGAAAGTTACGAAGAAAAATAGCGGCGTTACGGAGGAAGTACGTTGGAAGAAGGCAGATTAAAAAAGCTCGTCGCGGCGGCAACCGCAACGGGAGTGATAGTATTGTTTGTGCTGATAGGCGTAATGGTTTATCAGCTCGTTTCCATGGCGACAAAAAAGAGAGAAGCCGAAAGACTGCAAGAGGAGATAACGGAGCTTAAAAAAGATATCGCGACAGGGGAAGACGAAATAGATACCTGGCTTAAAAAATGGAAAATCGAAGAACGCGCCAGACAGAAGGGGTATATTTACAAAACTAACGATGACGACTGATAATTTTAAAAGGTACGGCGTTTTCGACGTCGGCTCCAATTCCGTAAGAGCGCTTGTATACGAAAACGGAAAAACTCTGTTTAAAGGTCTTATAACGACAAGGCTCGGAGAAGGGCTTACGGCAAGCGGAAAATTGTCGGACGAAGCCGTAAAAAGAACTTTAAGCGGAATCGGCACCCTTTACGCCGAGGTTTTGAAATTAAACCCGAATAACGTTTACGTTTTTGCGACGGAAGCCGTGAGAAGCGCGGAAAACGGGAATGTTTTCGTTTCGGCGGTCAAAGATACGTACGGTCTCGACGTCGACGTTTTAAGCGGGGACGAAGAGGGCGAAATCGGTCTTTTCGGCGCGCTCGCAGGTAATGACGGCGGAATTATCGATATAGGCGGCGCAAGTGCGGAAATAGCCGTTTCCAAAGGCGGAAAAACGGTTTATTCGCATTCTCTTCCGTTAGGAGCCGTCCGCATAAAGGAAATTTGCGGGGAGAACGAGGAAAAGCTGCGGGAGCTTATCGATAAAAGAATAAAGGAATACGGGGCTGTTCCCGAAGGGATAAAATTTTATGCCGTCGGCGGAACGGCAACGTCGCTTTGCGCATGTTTTTTAGGTCTCGAAAAGTATAACGGAGACAAGGTAAACGGAACGGCGATGACCGTCGGGCAGGTTTACGAAACTTACGAGAAGATAAGAAAGGCAAGTATGTCCGAGAGGATAGAAAAACTGCATATAGGCGAAAAACGCGCGGAAATCATCGTGGGCGGAGCATATCTTCTGTGGCGTATAATGCGCGAATTTTCGATGAGCCGAATCATCGCGAGCGAAAACGACAATATGCTCGGATATTTAAAAAAGAAAGTTTTTCGGGATAATTATGGAGCAGACTAAGAAAGACAGGGTAATGAAAAAAATTCTGATAGTCGTAATGTATCTGTGCGCTTATTTAACGGCTGTCTTTATTTCGTTGTCCGCGCCTGCGGGGGTCGGAATTAAAATCGCGATATTTTTCGGCGGCACAATTGCCGGCTGGCTGATAACCGCTTTTTTTCACGAAGCGGGACATGCCGTGGCCGCGAAATGCAATGATTTCGACGTTGCGAGTTTTTCGTTTCTCATTTTCAGATACGATAAGCAGGCTATAAAAAAATTCGGAATTTCATTAAAAAACGCGCATTTGGGCGAAACGGACGTCGTGCCGAAGAGCGGGGAAAACATAGGTAAACGCTATGCGCTCGTTATTGCGGGCGGAATTGTCGGAAACGTCATCGCTTTTGCGATTTTATTCGGCGGATTTTTAACGTTTATGTTGCTTTCCTTGCCGATGTATGCGTCTCTTTTTTGCGGAATGCCCGTCGCGCTCATAATTCTGATAATAAACGCCGTTCCCGGGTTTCTGCCCGATAACGACGGGTCTAAGCTTGCGGTGATGTTAAAAAACGACGAGCTTTGCGCGGATACGATAAAGCTTTTGCGGTTAACCGCGGAGCTTTACGAGGGGAAGAGTTATGCTGAAGCGGACGAAGCTCTTTTCGATTACGGCGAGGATATTCCCGATTATCTCAAAGCTTCGTTTTGTCTTATGAAACTGAGGCGGGCGGAAGAGAAGTTCGAGCCTGCGGAAATCGTTTCCGATATGGAGAAACTGCAGAGTTACGACGATATTTTAGACGACGAAGGTTTGATAGAATTGCTATTTGCCGATATTCTTCTCGAAGACGACGAAAGAATTAAAAAATACGAGTATCTTCTCGATAAGTGCGACACGCTTCCCGGGGCTTCGGGCATGAGAACTCTCGTATATTACGCAAATTACAAAGGCGATAAAAATTACGTAAAAACCGCGCTTAAATCGGCAAAAAAGATATGCGCCAAAGCCTATCTCAAAGGAGACGGCAAGTTTAATGCGGAAATGCTTTCGCGCCTTTAAAAAGCAAAAAACGCAAAACTGATCAAAATAACCCGCGGGGAGAAATTCCCCGCGTTTTTTATTGCCGAAAAAACAGAAAATCGAGCTTAAATGCCTGAAAACGCTTTACTTATTTTTATTTATATATTATAATAAGTATACGACATAAATATATGCGGAATTTATTCGGCTTTTGCCGATAAAATAAATTACAGGAGATTGCAATGGATAACGAAAACAGAGTCGAGAAAGATTACGGCGCCGAGCAGATCCAGGTTCTCGAAGGTCTCGAGCATATCAGAAAAAGACCGGGTATGTACATCGCTTCCACCGACGCGAGAGGTCTTCATCACCTTGTGAAAGAAATCGTCGACAACTCGGTCGACGAAGCTTTGGCGGGATATTGCGACACGATTACCGTTACGATTAACGAAGACGGTTCGTGTTCCGTTATGGATAACGGAAGAGGTATCCCAACCGGCATACATGAAAAGGAAGGGGTTTCAACCGTAGAGGTCGTCATGACGAAGCCCAACGCGGGTGGTAAATTCGGCGGCGGCGGATATCAGGTTTCGTCGGGTCTTCACGGCGTAGGTTTAAAAGCCGTTAACGCTCTTTCGGAATTCGCATCCGTTGACGTATATCAGAAGGGCAAGCATTTCCGTCAGGAATACGACAGAGGCGTTCCGAGATCCCGCCTTCAGACTTTGGAAGATTCGTCGCTTACCGGCACGAGAATAACCTTCAAGCCCGACGCGGAGATTTTCGAAACGACCGAGTTCAATTACGATACGATAAGAAGTATTTTAAGGGACTTCGCTTTCCTAAACAAGGGTCTTAAAATAATTCTCGAAGATAAGCGCGAGGGAAAGGAAGCGCGCGACGAGCTTCAGTATAACGGCGGTATCGTGGAATACGTCGAGTATCTCAACAAAAATAAAGAAACCATAAGCGACGTTTTGTATTTCGAAGAAAAGTACGACGCCGTTTCCGTCGAAATCGCCATGCAGTATAACGACGGATATAACGAAAACGTCATCGCGTTTGCAAACAACGTAAACACCAAAGAAGGCGGAACGCATATCGACGGATTCAAGTTCGCGCTTTCCAAACTTATAAACGACGCGGGCAAAAAACTCAATTTCGTAAAGGATGACGATAAGCTTTCGGGCGAAGACGTCAGAGAGGGCTTGACGGCGGTTATTTCGGTTAAACTTCCCGAGCCTCAGTTCGAGGGGCAGACCAAGACGAAACTCGGCAACAGCGAAATGAGAGGCTACGTGCAGAAAGCCATGACGGAGGGGCTCGGGTCCTATCTCGAAGAAAATCCGTCGTTCACGAAGGAAATTCTCAACAAATGTCTTACGGCAAAGCGTGCGAGAGAAGCGGCGAGAAAAGCGAGAGAAGCAACGAGAAAAACGGCCTTCGAGTCTACCGCGCTCCCGGGGAAGCTTGCCGATTGTTCGGAAAAGAACCCCGAGCTGTGCGAAATATATCTCGTCGAGGGAGACTCCGCAGGCGGAACGGCAAAACAGGGCAGAGACAGACGTTTTCAGGCTATTCTGCCCCTCAGAGGTAAAATATTGAACGTTGAAAAAACCAGAGTAAACAGAGTTCTGGAAAACGAGGAAATAAAGGCGATGATAACGGCGTTCGGCGGCGGCATGCTCGACGAATTCGACGTTACGAAAATCCGTTACGACAGAGTTATCTGCATGACCGATGCCGATGTCGACGGATCGCACATCAGAATACTTCTTCTCACGTTCTTCTTCAGATACATGCGCCCGCTTGTAGAACAAGGTCACGTATATATTGCTCAGCCCCCGCTTTACAAGGCAACGAAGAATAAGGTCGATTATTATTTCTATAACGACCAGGATAAGGAGAAATTCTGTCTTGAAAATCCGCGTTGCGAAATTCAGCGTTACAAAGGTCTCGGCGAAATGGATAAGCAGCAGCTTTGGGACACGACGATGAACCCCGCGACGAGAACTCTCCGTAAAGTAACCATTGCGGACGCCGTCGAAGCGGACGCAAACTTCAATCTTTTAATGGGCGAGGAACCCGAACTTCGCAGAAAGTTCATAGAAGAGAACGCAAAATTCGCTAACCGCGAACTCGACACATAACGGAGGGCAAAAAAAATGGCGAAGAAAGAATTTGATCAGGCGCTTACCGAAGAGTTCAAGCGTACCCTCGACATGACGAAGATTATCGACATCGAGGTTGATAAAGAGTTAAAACAAAGCTTCATCGATTACGCGATGTGCGTAAACCGCTCGAGAGCTATTCCGGACGTAAGAGACGGTCTTAAACCCGTTCACAGAAGAATTTTATATTCGATGAACGAACTCGGTTTAACGCCCGATAAGCCTTATAAAAAGTGCGCTACGATCGTCGGTGACGTTCTCGGTAAATATCACCCGCACGGCGACAGTTCGGTTTACGACGCGCTCGTTCGTCTCGCGCAGGATTTCTCGATAAACGTTCCGCTTGTAGACGGACACGGCAACTTCGGTTCCGTGGACGGCGACCCTGCGGCGGCATACAGATACACAGAAGCGCGTATGAGCAAAATGGCTCTCGAAATGCTTCGTGAAATAGACAAAGAAACGGTCGACTTTTATCCTAACTTCGACGATACGAGAATGCAACCCGTCGTTTTGCCCGCAAGATACCCCAATCTTCTCGTAAACGGCGCGGACGGTATCGCTGTCGGTATGGCGACGAATATTCCCCCTCACAATTTAAACGAAGCTGTTGACGGCGCTATCGCCGTTATCGATAACCCCGATATTACGGTCGACGAGCTGTTAAAATACATTCCCGCGCCCGATTTCCCGACAGGCGGAATAATCATGGGCAGAAGCGGCATCAGAAACGCTTACAGAACGGGCAGAGGAAGCATTATTCTCCGCGCTAAGTGCGAAATCGAGGATTTCAACAACGGCACGAGGCAGAGAATCATCGTAACCGAGCTTCCTTATCAGGTAAACAAACAAAAGCTCATCGAAACGATAGCGGATTATGTAAAAAATAAAAGACTCGAAGGAATTTCCAATATCAACGACGAATCCGACAGACACGGAATGCGTATCGTTATAGAAATAAAGAAGGACGCAAACGCGCAGGTCGTTCTCAATTCGTTGTATAAGCAGACAAACCTCCAGG
>JAJWOJ010000007.1:13856-20983 GCA_021635425.1 Clostridiales bacterium
GTGTCGGACGGAATTATTCTTATCGCGCTTGTCGGAACCGATCCTAAGATTCTCAACCTTAAAGAAATTCTTTCCTATTTCGTCGATCATCAGATAGACGTTATCGAAAGACGCACGAGATACGATTTAGCGAGAACCAAAGAAAGAGAGCATATCGTCAAAGGTTTGGTTATAGCTCTTGCGAACATAGACGAAGTTATCGCGATAATCAAACGCAGCAGAGACAAGGAGGACGCGACGAACCAGTTGAAAGCCGCTTTCCTTCTCGACGATAAACAGTGTACGGCGATTCTCGAAATGAGGCTTCAGAGGCTCACCTCCATGGAAGTAGACAAGCTCAACGAAGAGCTTCGTCAGCTCGAAGCAACCATTGCCGACCTCGAAGATATTTTACAGAAGCCCGAAAGAGTGAGAGCTATCGTAAGAAACGATCTCGAAGATATAAAGAACAGATATCCCACCCCGAGAAAAACCGAAATTTCCACCGATTATGCGGATATCGGCGAAGCCGACCTCATCGAAAGAGAAGACGTGGTAATTTCCATGACTCATATGGGTTACGTCAAGAGAATCCCCACGAAGGAATGCAAAGCTCAGCGTCGCGGCGGAAAGGGCGTTACGGCTCATAAGCCCAAGGATGAGGACTTTGTCGAAAATATGTTCGTTTGCTCCACGCACGACGATCTGCTTTTCTTCAGCTCGCTGGGTAAAGTATATCGCATAAAGGCATACGAGGTTCCCGAAGCGTCCAAGGGCGCGACGAGAGGCAGAGCGATAGTTAACCTCATCCAGGTTTCCAACGGCGAAAGAATAACCGCCGTTATCCCGAGAAAAGATAACCCCGCCGAAGATCTCGAAACCGAGCTTGACGAGAACGGTAACGAAATCGTTACCGACGAAAACGCGATAAACGAAGCCGTCAACAATGCGGCGAGCGAAGAAATCGGCGAAGAAGTCGCAGAGGATATCGTTTCCGACGAAGGTTACATCATGATGGCAACCAAGTTCGGTCTTATCAAAAAAACGGCTCTTTCCGAATTTAATTCGATAAGAAAGAGCGGTAAAATCGCGATAAGTCTTCTTCCCGGCGACGAACTTATTTCCGTTCAGCTTACGACGGGCAGCGACGAGATTCTTATCGGCTCGCATGACGGTAAGTGTATTCGTTTCAGTGAAAAAGACGTAAGATGCATGGGCAGAGACACGAAGGGCGTTCGTTCTATCGACCTTTCCGAAGACGATTACGTAATAGATATGTCCGTCGTTAAACCCGACGATACGGTTATCACCGTTTCGTCCAACGGTTTCGGCAAGAGGAGCAGCGTTGACGAGTACAGGCTTCAGTCGAGAGCGGGCAAGGGTATCAAAGCGGGTCAGTTCAACGACAAGACAGGTTACCTTGTAGGCATTAAACCCGTCCGCGAAGGCGAAGATATAATGATGATTTCCGATACGGGTATCGCGATAAGAACGAGTGTGGATGAAATTTCGCTTATCGGTCGCGATACGCAGGGCGTAAAAGTCATGAGGCTTGACGGCGCGTCGATCGCTACGATCGCTATAACTCCGCACGAGGACGAGGAAGAACTTGAAGAAGGAGCGGAAGGCGAGGATTCCGAAACGGCGGACGGTGCCGAAACGATCGGTACGGACGACGTCGGCACGGAAGAATAATATATCGGAAACCGATACTAAGAATAAATGATTGAAAAAGACTGTCGCGTTCGGAAACAAATCCGAAATATCGCGGCAGTTTTTTTGTATGTATGTCAAAAATATTCCCGACATTGCCTAAACGCCCGATTTGCTTTTCGGGCAGGTATAATGCTTTTATATCTCGGTGATTTTGTCAATCGTATGAAAAATTTGTAAATTGTTATTTTAATGCTCAAAAACACTTCCTTTTTTTATTTAAAGGTGTATAATAAAGATAATGGGGGAGGTTGGAACGTTTTTGTATCTTATTTTCGGATACAAAAGAAAAGGCGGCAATCGGAAACAGGCATATTTAATAATCGGGCTTGCTGAATCTTGTTTGATAAAACCCGAATTTTACATGCGATTGACGGCGTTCGTAACTCCTTTATGTCATCCCTTTCGCTTTATCGGGCGGTATCGGGGAGAAATTAAGAAAAACAAACTCTAAAAAAGAGAGGTAAGATAAATGAAAAAGATCGATTTAACTAAATACGGTATAACCGGCGTTAAGGAAGTTATTCACAATCCTTCTTATGAAGAGCTTTTCAAAGCCGAAACAGATCCTTCTCTCGAAGGCTATGAAAAAGGTCAGGTCAGCGAACTCGGCGCCGTCAACGTTATGACGGGTATTTACACGGGTCGTTCGCCTAAAGACAAATTCATCGTCGTAGACGATAATTCCAAAGACACCGTCTGGTGGACTTCGGACGAATACAAGAACGATAACCATCCCGCAACGCAGGAAGCGTGGAAAGCGGTTAAGGATATCGCGATCAAAGAGCTTTCGGGCAAGAAACTTTACGTCGTAGACGCGTTCTGCGGAGCGAACAAAGATACCCGTATGGCAATCCGTTTCATCGTCGAGGTTGCATGGCAGGCTCACTTTGTTAAAAACATGTTCATTAAGCCGACGAAAGAAGAACTTGAAAACTTCGAACCCGATTTCGTTGTTTACAACGCTTCCAAGGCTAAAGTCGAAAATTACAAAGAACTCGGGCTTAACTCCGAAACTGCCGTTATGTTCAACATTACGAGCAGAGAACAGATTATCGTCAACACCTGGTATGGCGGAGAAATGAAGAAAGGTATGTTCTCGATGATGAACTATTACCTTCCTTTGAAGGGCATCGCTTCGATGCATTGCTCGGCGAACACCGATCTCGACGGTAAGAATACCGCTATATTCTTCGGTCTTTCGGGAACGGGCAAAACGACTCTTTCCACCGATCCCAAGAGACTTCTTATCGGCGACGACGAACACGGTTGGGACGATAACGGCGTCTTCAATTTCGAAGGCGGTTGCTACGCAAAGGTTATCAACCTCGATAAAGATTCCGAACCCGACATTTACAACGCGATAAAGAGAAACGCGCTTTTGGAAAACGTCACTCTGGATAAAGACGGAAAAATCGATTTCGCAGACAAGAGCGTAACCGAAAACACCCGTGTTTCCTATCCTATCGATCATATAAAGAACATCGTTCGTCCCGTTTCGGCGGCTCCCGACGCAAAGAGCGTAATTTTCCTTTCGGCAGACGCATTCGGCGTTCTTCCGCCGGTATCGATTCTTACGCCGGAACAGACTCAGTATTATTTCCTTTCGGGATTCACGGCTAAGCTTGCGGGAACCGAACGCGGAATAACCGAGCCTACTCCCACGTTCTCGGCTTGCTTCGGTCAGGCATTCCTCGAGCTTCATCCCACCAAATATGCAGAAGAGCTTGTTAAGAAGATGGAGAAGAGCGGCGCTAAGGCATACCTTGTCAACACGGGTTGGAACGGAACGGGTAAACGTATCTCCATAAAAGATACCCGCGGAATCATCGACGCTATTTTAAGCGGCGCGATCGACAAAGCTCCCACGAAGAAGATACCTTATTTCGATTTCGAAGTACCCACCGAACTTCCCGGCGTAGATTCCGCAATTCTCGATCCGAGAGACACTTATGCGGACGTTAAAGTCTGGAACGACAAAGCGGTCGATCTTGCAGGCAGATTCGTTAAGAATTTTGCAAAATACGAAGGCAACGCGGCAGGCAAGGCTCTCGTAAAAGCAGGTCCGAAGATCTGAGCGTAAAAAATAAAAATCTTTAAACAATTACAAAAGACTTTCTCATTTTTGAGAAAGTCTTTTCTTATCGGTTGGCTTGCAATATTTAAAAAACGTTTTCAAATCGTATAAGATATCCTTTCGGAATGCTTTTGCACAGATCCGCGATAACGACGTATTTTGTGTAAGCTTCTTCGTATTTTCCGCTTTTGGTAAAAGCGATTCCTTCCGAAAGCCACATATCGAGTTCCTTAATGTCGTTATGCGGAATAAAAGCGTGCATTTTTTCTTTTTCCTTTATCCAGCAATTTCTGACGTTTTCCGCGTCCGCAGGCGTTGCCGTTTTATTCGTTTCCTTTTCCTGCATGATTAAAGCTTGCTCGAAAAGTCTGTCGAACGCAGAATTTACGTAAATTTGCTCGTATATTGCCGCGCCCGCCAGAATCAGCGCGGAAACGATAACGGTTATAACCGATTTTACCATTCCGTTCCCTCCTTAAGTTTAATGTTAAAAGATTCATACGGCTTGTTTTCTATCTGAAAATAAATTTTACCGTTTCCGTCCACCGTCATAACTCCCACGTCTTTAGCGCTTTTTGCGCCGTGTTTTATAAGAACCTCATTAACTTTTGCAATGTCAAAACCCACGACGGGTAAATTATTGTGAATGATTTTTCCTTCGCATACGATAAGAACGGGCAGAGAACCGCTTTGTATTCCCTTGTCGGCTTTTTCTTTTGTCGAGAGCTTACCGTTGGATTCGAAAATGGCGTAATCGAGTTCGTCTAAGGAGTAATATCCCGCCGAACGCATCGATTCTATAAGGTCCTCCACGTCCATATTGTTTTTCCGAAGTTCTTCGAAATCGACTCCGTTTTTATTAAGGACTATCGATGGTTTTCCGCTGATAATTCTTTTCGGGAGTCTCCCGGACCTGTCGAGAAGAGAAAGAATCTGATGGATTATAAACACCGCAAGAATCGCCGCTATGCCGTAAATGAGCGGAACGGAAATATCGGACATGGGAATACATGCAAGCTCGGCTATCAGGAGGGTGATTACAAGCTCGAACGGTTGCATTTCTCCGATTTGCCGTTTTCCCATAAGCCGCATGACGACAAGTAGGATTATAAAAGTCAATGCGGAACGAATAAAAATAATCAGCATATCCGAAGTATGGCTAAAACATTAAAATTTATGTGATTTACCATTGACAATATATTTTCGCTGTGATATAATTCGGACACCGACGAATTGCAGGTTAAACGATGAGTAAAAAAGAAAAGAGATCCGCCACGGTGGACGAGGTTTCCGAATACGAGCATATTTTCACCGATCAGGGGAAAAGCGGTAAAAAACGCGTAGATTTTTTCGGAAAACTTATAAAAAAAGACTTCAAATATTACCTTTTAACGACGTTGCTTTATATCGTCAAAGCTTCGCCGATCTGGATAATACCCGTTATAACTTCCAACGTAATAAATCTTACGACGGATTACCTTGCGGGGAATATAGGCTATAACGAAGCGGTTAAATATGCGATAATTTACGCCGTTATTTTCACCGTTTCGCTTTTGCAGAATATTCCTATGCACACGCTTTGGGCAAGGTGCGCTTCGAAGATGTTCCGAAACACCGAGGCAAACATAAAAAGCGCGGTTGTAAGAAAACTTCAGAGGCTTTCCATAACCTACCATAAAGAAATGGAAGCGGGAAAAGTTCAATCGAAGTTTCTTCACGACATTACGGGCGTGACGGGGCTTGTGTCGTCGCTTAACGACATATTCATTCCCTCGGTTGTGGGTGCCGTTATATCGATTGCGATTGCCGTCTATAAAAGCGGTACGGTATCGCTTTTCTTCCTGGCTGTTATTCCCGTAAACGTTCTGATCGCGTCGCTTTATAGGAAACGCATGAAAAAGAATGCTCATATATACAGACATAACGACGAAATCGTCGCCAACAGATTGTCGAGCATAATGGAAATGCTTATCGTAACGAAAGCTCACGGGCTGGAAGATAAGGAATACGAGGAATTCCGTAAAGAAGTCGACGACGTAAAAAAATCGGGCAGAAACGTGGATATAGCGAACGCTTCTTTCGGTTCGGCGTCGTGGGTTGCCTCAAACCTTTTAAACGGCGTTTGTCTTGCTTTTTGCGCTTATCTCGCGCTTAAAGGGAGTATCACGATAGGCGACGTCGTTTTGTATCAATCGCTTTTTGCATCGATAAACTCCAATATTTTAAGTATAATAAACGTCATGCCGACGATAATCACGGGCAGAGAATGCGTAAATTCCGTTTCGGAACTTATGAACGCCGGCGATATGGAAATTTCGGACAGAGGGACGAAACTTCCTTCCGTGAGCGGTCGGGTTGATTTCGAAAACGTTTCGTATGTTTATCCCGGGGCAACGATTCCCACGATAAAAGATTTTACGCTTCACGTTAAACAAGGCGAATGTATTGCCGTTGTCGGCGGTTCGGGCGCGGGCAAAAGCACTCTGATGAACATGATAATAGGCTTTTTGCTTCCGACGTCGGGCAAAATTTTAATCGACGGAAATTCGATGTCGGAGATAAATCTCGACGCGTACAGGCATTTTATTTCGGTCGTTCCTCAAAACAGCATATTGTTTTCGGGGTCTATAAGAGAAAATATTACATACGGAATGAGCAAATATTCCGAAGAGGAACTTGCCGAAGCCGTGAAAGAAGCCGATCTCGAGGAACTTGTCGCGTCGTTCCCCGAGGGGCTTGACACAAACGTCGGCGAACACGGAGGAAGATTGTCGGGCGGGCAGAAGCAACGCGTTACGATAGCGAGAGCGCTTATACGCAATCCGAGAATTCTCATTTTAGACGAGGCGACGTCCGCATTGGATAACATATCCGAATATCACGTTCAGAAAGCTATTTCGGGGCTTGTAAAGGGCAGAACGACCTTTATCGTTGCGCACAGATTGTCCACGATAAGAGACGCGGACAGAATAGTCGTTATGGATAACGGAACTCCCGTAGAAATCGGTTCTTATGAAGAACTTATGGCGAAGAAAGGCGAGTTTTATAAATTGAAAGAACTTAACGACATGAATTATAAAAAAGCTGAGCAGGGGTTGAACTCCTGAGGATAAATAAAAACGGTTGCTTGCGTCGGTCAGACGCGGGCAACCGTTTTTGTGTACAAAAAATTCCCGCGTAAAACCTTACGCGGGTTTATTTTTTATGATTTATAACTGCTTACGCTTTAAGAGCGTTGATTCTCTTCTGAAGACCCGATTTCTTGTTAGCGGCAGTATTTCTGTGGTATACGCCCTTGGAAACGGAAGAATCGATGATCGACGCGGTTTCGGGATAAAGCTTCATAGCTTCTTCATAG
>JAJWOJ010000230.1 GCA_021635425.1 Clostridiales bacterium
CTATTTAAGACATATTTTGTCTATAATTTTAATATGGATAAGGTAATAACGATAAAATTCGCGGAACGACTGCGCGAGCTAAGGAAAGACGACGGGCTATCCCAGACGAAACTCGCCGAAAAACTCGGCGTAACTCAAAGAAAAATATCCTATTGGGAGCGCGGAGACGTCGATCCCGATATGTACTCATTATGGAAAATATCGGATTTTTTTGAGGTGAGCGTTGATTATCTCATCGGAAAAATCGATTGATTGTTTATAAAAACCGCCGATAATCGACTTATTGGCGGCTTTTTTGTTTTTATATGATAATTTACCGCTTTATGTTTTTAAACGTTTTTATGTTTTTCGAAACAAAATGCAGGCAAAATTTTTAAAGTAACGCTTGACAAAAAGCCGCGTTGACGTTATAATATAACAAACGTTTTAAAACATGGTCTATACAACGATTTCGGCGCCATTCGTATTGCATTTACCAGATACGCGCCGATTAACGGTTCAGCCTACGGCAAATTTACGTATAGACGACAACGGAGAACCATGCCACCAAAACCGAAATTTACGAAAGAACAGATGATAGACGCCGCAATCGAACTTATTTGCGAAAAGGGCGCTGACAGATTGACGGCAAGAGAGCTTGGCAAACAGCTCGGCAGTTCGTCCTGCCCGATTTTTACTCTTTTTAAAGATATGGACGAGGTTAAAACAGAGGTTAAAAAACGCGCCGTGGGGGTTTTTAAATCATACATGGCTGTTGCGGAAGATTACACCCCCGCATATAAAAAACGCGGAATGCAATGGGTTAAATTCGCGTCCGAAAATCCCCGTCTTTTCCGTCTGCTATTCATGCAGGAAACGGACGCACGCTCGTTTGACGACGCACAAAAAATAATACCGTTCGACAAGCAGAACGATATCGACATCATCATGAGAGACTACAACGCAACAAAAGAGCAAGCCGAACACCTGTTCAGACAGATGTGGACTTTCACTTACGGTATGTGTTCGCTCGCAGCGACGAAAGTATGTTCTTTCACCGAAGAAGAAATCACCGTAGCTCTCGGCGAAATTTTCCGGGGAATGATTTTCGTCATCAAGTCGGGCAACAACCCTGCGAGGCTTGTTCCCGCGGAGAATTCTTCAAAAGAAGCCGAAAAAATAGAAAGCCATCACCCCGACCTTTCCGGCGCGAAAAAATAATCCTGACATTGCAAGCGCAAAAATAACGCGGTTTTACCTTGTCGATAAGCGCAGAAATAGCCCGATAATCGACTTATACGCCGATATATGTTTAAAACAAACACAATTACGGAGACAAAAACAATGTTAAAAATAAGCAATCTCACGGTGAGATACGGCGATAAAATCGCCGTAGACAATCTCTCGCTCGAAATCGAAAAAGGCGAGATTTACGGATTTATAGGGCATAACGGCGCAGGAAAAACTACCACGATCAAAGCCGTTACGGGTATACTTTCCTTCGACAAAGGCGAAATTTTCATTAACGGAATTTCGATGAAGCAAGACCCGCTTCCCTGCAAACGACTCATCGCCTACATTCCCGACAACCCCGATTTATATGATTACATGACGGGTATTCAGTACCTCAATTTCATCGCGGATATTTTCGGAATCTCCACGACGGAACGCGCCGCGGCTATAAAAGAATATGCCGACGCATTTGAGATTTCCGCCGACCTCGGCTCGCCGATCTCTGCATATTCGCACGGAATGAAGCAAAAACTTGCCATAATATCAGCTCTTATCCACAAGCCGAAACTTATAATCATGGACGAACCGTTCGTAGGACTCGACCCGAAAGCTTCACATATTTTAAAAGGAATAATGAAACAACACTGCGCGGACGGCGGAGCGATTTTTTTCTCGACTCACGTCCTCGACACAGCCGAAAAACTTTGCGACAAAGTTGCAATCATCAAAAAGGGCAAACTCATAAAAACAGGCACGATGGAAGAAGTTAAGGGTGACGATTCTTTGGAAGAGGTATTCCTCGAACTCGAAGACGAAAAATCGGAAAAAGGAGCAACGCCCGAAAAAAGCGAAAAGCCCGCGCCTACGGGAAACATGATAAACAGATAAACGAGGGCGGGAAATGTTAAAAGTATTATTGAAAAAACAACTTCTCGAGATAAACCGCTCGATATTTTTCAATCAAAAAACAGGCGATCGCCGTTCAAAAGGCGCAATAGCGGTTTTTATCGGTTTGTTCGCCGTTCTGTTGCTCTTTCTCATGGGAATGTTCGGTTTTGCGGCATATGCGCTCGCAACCATATTTATTCCGCAAAGGCTTAGCTGGTTTTATTTTTCCTCCGTCGGCGGGTTGTCGATTTTATTCGGGGTTTTCGGCAGCGTTTTCAACACTTACGCAACGCTCTTCTTAGCTAAGGACAACGACCTGCTTTTATCGATGCCGATACCCGTAAAGTATATACTGATTTCAAGGCTTCTCGGCGTGTATCTCATGGGACTGATATACTCCGCGCTCGTATCTCTCCCCGGCGCGATAATCTATATCATAATCGCAAAAACCGGCGTTAAAGGTGTTATAGGCTCACTTTCGCTTATCGTTCTTATTTCGGTATTCGTCTTTATTCTCTCTTGCGGACTCGGTTATATCGTTGCGAAAGTCGCCACGAAACTCAAAAACAGAGGTATCGTTACGGCGATAATCTCACTCGTATTTATCGGGTTGTATTACTTCTGTTATTCGCAGGCAACCGAAATTCTTCGGCAATTACGGGAAAACGGCGAAGCGATTGCGGGAATCGTCAGAAATTTCGCCTATCCTCTTTACGCTTTCGGAAAAGCGGGCGAAGGCGAACCGATTTTTCTTCTCTGCGTTTCCGCCGTATTTTTTCTGCTTTTATACATTGTTTATCTTCTGCTTTCGAAGAGCTTTCTTAAAATCGCAACTTCGACGGCAAAAAGTCATAAATCAGTCTACAACGGCAAGCCGATCAAGCAAAAAACGGTGTTCGGCGCGCTTTTAAAAAAGGAATTCAAGCGTTTCACGTCGAGCGCGAATTACATGTTGAACTGTGCCATCGGCTCGGTTTTCATGATCGCCGCGGGAATAGCCGCGCTTGTAAAACTAAGCGAAGTGTTCAACTATGAAGACCTTGCAGCCATAATGAGCGGTTTCGCGCCGACAATAGCCATTGCGGGCGTAATGCTCATCTCTTCCATGAATACGATAACCGCTCCTTCGATTTCCTTGGAAGGAAAAAATCTGTGGATAGTAAAAACCCTGCCCCTCGACGCAAGGTTGATGCTGAAAGCAAAAGTATTTCTGCATGTAATCGTAACGCTCGTCCCCGCCGCGTTTTTATCGGTATGCCTTTCGGTTTCGCTTAAGCTAACGCCCGTCGTCGCGATAATTTCCTTTGCAATCACGGTAGTTTTCGTATTTCTATCGGCGGAATTCGGTCTGCTTTTAAACCTCAACCACCCCAACCTGAAATGGTCGAACGAGACCGCAGTTATAAAGCAGAGCCTGCCCGTATTTATAGCGATGTTTGCGGGAATGATTTTCTCCGCGGCAATCGGCGCGGCAAGCTTTTTCCTCGGCTCAGTTATGGCGCATGAATATTCATCACTGATTATTCTTGTCTTCTGCGCCGCTCTGCTCGCCGCAATTCATCTCTACCTTTCGAAAACCGCAGAAAAGAAACTCGCCGAACTTTAATTTATTCTCCATATTAAAAGACTAAGCCCGATGCAGATTTTACAATTTGCATCGGGTCTGTTTTTATGTCAACAAGCTTAACAACTATGTCTATAAATCGATTATCCGATGTTTTTCTACTTATTTTAAGACTACATGCGCCCCTCATCCGTCGGCTGCGCCGACACCTTCCCCCGTGTCGTTCTTTTTACTTATGATATATTCCGTCGGGTGTGAAGGCTGTTAAAAGTCGATCATCTGATATTTATATACTTATTTCGAGACCGAGGAAGCCCCTCTTTGTCGCCATTTATTCTGTAAAATTTATCACTTTGGGTTGGCGACAT
>JAJWOJ010000231.1:0-309 GCA_021635425.1 Clostridiales bacterium
TGTCGTTGTGTGCCTGATACTCCATTACGCCCGTAATTTTAACGGTAGTTTCGTATTTTCCGAACGGATCGCGGGTGGGATCGTCATAATCCGCTCCGCCATTCCCGCCGTTTTTACCGCAGGAGCAAATACCGATCGCGCATAATGCCGCCAGAATAAAACTGACGAATTTTAAATTCCTTTTACTCATAATCTTCCTCCGTCGATTATTTTCTTTGAATCGATTATATCACGAAAACGCTTCGGATTCAATACCCTGTTTTTTTACGTCCTTTTTGGCGTCTGTTACATCAATCACTGCCACGATTT